>JAUHWE010000640.1 GCA_030424825.1 Verrucomicrobiia bacterium | reverse complement strand
AGAAAAGCTTTGGCTCCGAATCTTCGGAGAACTGTTTCCCACGACTTTGGCAAACCGATGCCTATGGTATCGCAAATTGCGACCAGAAACAGGTTATTAAGAACCGACTATCTAAGTGGTTTCTCGCAATGCATTGCTCCTACTTGCGAGCGGTAATTTCCTTGCGAATGTGCGCTCGGATTTTTCGGGAAAAATCTGGATCCTTATCTAGTGATCTTGCGATCTCACTGATGTAGCAGGCTGCCTTGAGTTCATCGAAAGGAAGGTCTTTTCGGATATTCCCTCGTGTATATGCGAGACGATCGGAATACCCGTTGAATAGGAGTCTGCCGGAGAAGGGAATGTCGTTTTCGAGGACTTGGTTGATGTGTTCAACCAGGGAGGTGGTACAATTTTGACGGACCGTTCCGTAAAACGCGGGTTCCTTGGCCAGTTCATTGGCGCGGGAAAGGATATCCACGAGCAAACTGCGCGCTTGATCGGGTGAAGCCGTGCTGCGGTAGAGATAGGTTTCCTCATCTCGGTAATTTGTGCGAAGTCGGATGAGGTCTCGCTCGTCTCCAATGACATAAATGAGTTCGTACTGTTTGAACATCCCTGCGAGTGGATGATAGTTTTCGCCCAGTTCCGGTCGAATCTCAATGGAGACTGCGAGGTGATATCCATCATTAAATTCGAAACTAAGAAAAGTGTGGGCAATGGAAGTATTGCCCCAATAGGATACGATGAAGTCGACTCCTGCTATTTGGTCTAGCGCGATGTCTTTGTCGTAGTATCTAATATCAAAATTCTCCAGAGTGTGGTATTCAAAATTACGTACATTGCGAATGGTGGCCTGTCCTGAAGTCTCCGAGAATTCTGTTACCGTCAGTCGCTCTGATGCCGGCTGCCAGTTTCTGTCATTGGACGGAGCGATGAGGAGCCACCAAATGTATAGGGAGATCCATAAAGTAAAAATCAGGACCAATGCATAAGATCGAGCCTTGGAAAACCTGAGAATGGCTACTATTGTGATGGCTAACAACCCAGCTGCAATCTTTGGTAATATGTCTCCTGGCAGGTTGGAGTACCAAACGTATAGAATCATCCATAGGCTAGCCGCTGATACGCTCGCGTAGAAAAGGGCGCTGCGAACGAATTGCTTCCAATCGATTTGTTTTGGTGAATGCAAATTGGAGAAGGGCTAAGATCTAACCGAACAGTAAATGCAGTCTTTCTACATGCGTGTATGGGTAAAGGAAAGAAGCACAAAAAAGGCTGAACCCTTGGGTCCAGCCTTTGAAAATCAAAATTACGAAGGATCCGCTACGCGTTCTTGAGATCGTTGAAGAGCTCGAGAGCTTCCGCAGGTTTTAATCCGTCGTGAACGACTCCCGCTACGGCCTTGATCATAGCTAGAGGAGCCTCAGACTGGAAAACGTTTCGACCCATGTCGACGCCGGCGGCGCCGCATTGGATGGCGTTGTAAGCCAGTTCGAGAGCTTCGATTTCGGGAAGTTTCTTGCCTCCGGCGATGACGACCGGAACCGGAGTAGCGGCCACCACGTTCTCAAAGCCTTCCGTGTAGTAGGTCTTGACGATGCTAGCGCCGTTCTCTGCACATACGCGGGCAGCAAGGCCAAAGTAGCGTGAATCACGGGCCATGTCTTTGCCGACAGCCGTCACACCCATCACTGGAATGCTATACTTTTGGCCGATATCAACCAATCGGCTGATGTTGGCGATCGTCGAGGCTTCTGTAGCGGCATCACCGACCGCGATCATGGCCGCCATGGCGGATGCATTCATGCTGATCGCTTCGGCTTCGTCGAGAAGAACATTGTGGTTCATCTCGGTGAGAATGGTCGTTCCCGTGTCGGTCCGAAGACAGATGGGTTTCGTATTTTCAGCTGGGATACAGGAGCGAATCATCCCGCGGGTGCCCATCAAGCAGTCTGCGTGCTCGGCGAGTGGAGCGATATTGAGATCGATGCGTTCGAGCCCTGAAGTGGGTCCCATGAGGAAGCCGTGATCAAACGCGAGCATAACCGTGCGTCCTGATTTGCGATTGAAAATGCGCGACATGCGATTCTTGATTCCCCAGTCAGTGCTGTTCATTCCTTTTAGGTAAAAGGAACTGGTATCAGCGGGTGTATTGAGCCCGAAATTGTCGCCGTCTCTAATGTCGTCTAGATCTGCCATTTTATTAGGTGATTAGGTATTTGCAATTTAGTTGTTAATGAAATGATTTGTTACTGATTTACGTATTCGTTCATTGTGTTGAACATTATGGATACGGATAGGGCGCCGGGATCCGGATGTCCGATTGACTTCTCGCCAAGCGTTTTGGCGCGACCCATTGTGGCGATCATCGCTTTGGTTTTTTCCATGCCGTCGGTAGCTCCGGCGGCGACGGCAGCGAATGCATCGGAAAGCGATTTGCCTTGGCTGGCCTGTCCGGCCTCTTGTGCCCCGGCAAGGGCATCGACCATGGTCTTGTCACCTGGTTTGGCGCCCCCTAAATTGCAAACGCCATCACGAGCGGCGTCTAAGAACTTGGAGAAAGCGTTTGAATCCAGTGCTTGGCAATCATTGAGGGCGGTACCACCACTTTGGTAGAGCATTCCCATGACGGCTCCTGAAGCGCCTCCCATTGAGGCCATGAGCGCCATACCGGTGGTGGAGAAAACTTCACCCACTGATTTCGGATCGAGTGCTTCGATCTGGGCTTTGGCGGCTGTGAACCCGCGTTGCATTCCGAGGCCATGGTCGCCGTCACCGAGTTTGCGGTCGGCTTCGGAGAGTTCGGCTTCGCTGGCGATGATCTTATCGCAGATCGAAAGGATCATTTCTTTAACTTCGCTGGGACTTAAGGTGCGGTCGGACATGGTTGAGTTATCTAGAGTTTCGTGTATCCGAGGGACGAACACGGCGTATCCCAAAGCGGTTTAAGTGTGTCGTCGAGCTTGGTGAAGCTGATGGAGAGTCCTGCCATCTCTTGGCAGGTGACTAGCGGTCCTAGAAGGACGTCGTAAATCGAAATGCCTTTTTCCGTCAGGATCGCTTTGACGCGTTTCAATACAATCAGGCATTCCATCATAGTAGTGGCCCCTATGCTGTTGATGAGAACAAGGACATCGTCTCCTGATCCGATGGGAAGGTCGTCGGCTAGGATGAGATCGACCAGCTTGTCTGCCAGGGCATCTGCGGTCATCATATTCTCAACGCCAACTCCTTGTTC
>JAUHWE010000639.1 GCA_030424825.1 Verrucomicrobiia bacterium | reverse complement strand
GAACGAACTTGGCCTCAATCGGAGCAAACGTATCCTCTGTGCCCGTACGATCGGTCGAAGGTCGAGTCCAATTCGCTGCAAAGAACTCCAACTTTTCAAGCGATCGATTCAAAATGGTCTTCTCAAGTTTCTCGATTTCGGATTGGAGTACCGCTCGCTTTTGATTCAACGGTGTCAACAAGTCAGCACGGGCCTTTTTCTCCGAAGGGCTCGCCCAAGTTGCAGAACCATGCCGGATTCCGGAAAACGCTGCGTAAAGCCGGTAATAGTCCGCCTGGCTTATCGGGTCGAACTTGTGATCGTGACAGCGGGCGCAGCTCACCGTCATCCCTAAAAACGCGCCACTCGCAGCATTGATGATCTCGTCCAAAGTATTAGCTCGAATTTGCGCGGCCTGGGCGGCGTCCTGATTGTTGACTGTGTCATACGGACCCGCGAACAAAAACGCACTGCCAATCTCAATGTCAGGATCTCCCGCTCCGATTACATCACCCGCGATATGTTCACAGATAAAGTCATCAAAGGGCTTGTCCTCGTTCAGAGAGCGAATCACATAGTCGCGAAACGGCCAAAGATCATTGATCATCCAGTTTTGCTCAAACCCGACACTTTCGCCAAAGCGAACGACATCTAGCCAATGCCTTCCCCAACGCTCTCCGTAGTGTGGCGAGGCAAGGAGCCGATCTATCAGTTTTTCATAGGCAAGCAGGTCGGAATCCTCCACGAATGCGGTCACTTCCTCCGGCGTGGGTGGGAGTCCCGTCAGGTCGTAAGTGGCCCGACGAATCAGCGTTCGTCGGTCCGCTTCCGGATTGAGCTCCAGTCCCAACTCAGACAGTTTTGATTCGATATAGGCATCAATAGAATTGAATCGCGGAGAAACCAAAGGCTGGTAAGCCCACCAGGATCGATCGGATTTGGACGACTCCTTTAATACGATTCCTTCAGGCCAGTCCGCTCCGGCATTGATCCAGTCAGCCAGGAGCTGCGTCTCCTCTTCCGTTAACGGATCACCCTCTTCTGGCATTTCCGGCGGTTCCTTGTCGCTAATTGGGAGCGTAATCCAATGGAGAACGCTCTCTTCCGCATTTCCAGGAACGAGAATATCCTCCCCGGCTTTGAGGAGATCCGCACGAGTCGCCATTGAAAGCTCTCCCTTAACGATGTTCGGGTTATGGCACCCGAGGCATTTCGCCTCTAAAATAGGGGCCACTTCCGTCAAAAAGTCTACGGCTCGAACCGAGGGAAGCAATGCGAGTAGTACCACGGTCATCACAAAAGGGGATCGGACTAACGCTGTTGGAAGAACGCTCATAGGAAAGGGGTAAAACGAGATGGTAAAAGAGTTACCGTTCGAATCTATCCCTATCAACGTTAAACGTCGGGTCTAAATCCACTGAAGCGGCAACTCAATAATCTAGCGAGACTCAGGCCCGATCGCGTAGAGATGCTTAAAAGTCCGCAGAAAAATCACGCCTCCATCGAATCCGATCGTCGCGTTGGATCGCTCTCCCGACTCCATCTGGTTCTCGTACCTTAGCTCATAGCGGTCCGTCGGAGCAAATATCCGTGTGACTGACGCCTGATCGGTCAGGTACAAATCCTCTCCAACCAAACTAATGGCGCCCCAATTCTGTTCTCGTAAATCCTGGGACCAGATAATTTCGCCCGTATGGACATCTCCGCATTGCAGCTCGCCCTTCCGGCCACATAAAAAATATCGATCTCCAACGATAACTCCAGAGCCAACGCGCTGCACCACGGTATCATTTTTCCAGATACGGTGGCTTTCCGTCAAATTACCGGTATCTTTGGGTCCCGGCATTCGCATTCCGATCGCAGGCCCGCGGTATCCGCTGAACGCCAAAATCACGTCGTCGCCCACCATCGCATCGGTATAAGTCAATCTTCCCAATCCTTCGCACCGCCAGAGTTCGGATCCGGACGCAGGATCAAAACTGGCAAGATAGCCCGGCAAGGGAATAAGGAGTTCGTCTCGATCTCCATTCTGCCACAAATACGGGGTTACAAACGATCCATGGAGTTCTTGTGGAGGTGATTCTACGTCATCCAATTCCCGCAACCAAACCGTTTCTCCAGTCTTCCGATCTAAGGCCGTGAGAATAACGCTTGGTCCCGGACTGCCGAAAATGATCACCGTATCCTGGTAAACTCTCGGACTGGAAGCATGCCCCCATTGATGGACGAAGTTACCAAGATTGCGATGCCACAGCTCCCGCCCCTCGAAGTCGTAAGCCGTTGCCCCCGCAGAGCCATTCCAGACATAGACCGCCTGCCCATCTGTAGCCGGAGTCGCCGCGCACCAGGGATTCGTCGCATGAGTCGGATCGTCTTTTTCATACGCAACCGAACGCTTCCACAAAAGCTCCCCATTGGTTCGATCAAAGCACAATAGTCCCCTTTCCATTCCACCGTTTTCAGCACACGTGACAAAGATGCGTTCGCCCCAAACAACCGGCGAGGAATTTCCAGCATCCGGGAGTGCGGCTTTCCAAAGCACGTTCTCACGGGCTGACCATTGACGTGCATAATGGGATTCCACTACAAGGCCATCCCCTCGAGGACCCCGCCATTCCGACCAGTTCTCGGCCTTTACCCAAATAGTACCCGCGACTATTGATGCCAGCAAAACCGCTTTTCCCGAAATCCTCATCATTCCCATCACGTGATCAAAGCTCCTCTATAAAAACTCCAGTTGCGAATAAGTTGCCTCTACAGTAACTAAGGTGCAACAAGATACGGAATGGAGGGAAAGGCACTCTTTATTGATAGCAGTGTAGACTCGAAATCGAAAATCGGTTTCGGTGCCCACCTCGTGCTCGACCGTGTTTTCCCCGCTGCTTCCTACGAAGCAAATATCAAGGTCAATCGATTTGAAAACACCTCTTCTACTAAACTGGAACTCCAGAACCTGCTCTGGGCATTGCAGGAACTGGATCCCTCTATTGATCGACTCGTCATCTATACGGACTCTCAGAACATTGTCGGCCTACCCGGTCGTCGAGAGAGACTCGAAGGTGCTCAATATCGGTCCAGAAGCGGGAAACTCCTAAGCAACTTTAAACAGTATCAAGAATTCTATAGTTGCTCTGACAAGCGGGAATGCCGCTTCGAAAAAGTGAAAGGCCATCAGGCTAGGTCCAAGAAAGGGCCGATCGAACAAATCTTCACCCAGGTAGATCGCGCTGCGAGAGCAGCGT
>JAUHWE010000638.1 GCA_030424825.1 Verrucomicrobiia bacterium | reverse complement strand
TCGTTTCCGGAGGAGAAGAGTGATTCAGTTTGAGAGCTTAACCCGTAATTCTAGCTCGTTCGTCGTAGATACCAATTCCAATACCGAAGAAACGGTCAGTCTGCGTGAAGAAGTCGACTTGCTCGTAAGAGCGGTCAACAGCTTGCCCAGACGGTGCCGAGAAGTTATGACATTACGAATGATATACGGCTACTCCCGCAAAGAGATAGCAAATGAACTCGGAATCTCCGAAAACACGGTCAAAGCGCAGCTGGCCAAAGGAATGCGTAAGAGCGCAGATTATTTGTCACGCTACTGCGATCGGCAGCAGAAGAAATAAGACGCATCCATAAGTACTTTGTCAGGAGAGAAAAGAGATTGAAGAGTAGAGAACAGAGAATCCGGAAAATCGCTTCCGAGTGGTTAATAGAGCGCGATGAAGGCCTCAGTCCCGAACAGAACGACGCCTTTAACGCGTGGAAGAATGAGGACATTCGCCACGAAATCGCGGTTCGAGACCTCGAGGCGACATGGAATCGACTCGGCCAATTGGGTCATCTGATTGATGACCCTACACTGCAACCCAACCCGGACATCCTCTCGACGAATTTCCGTGCTCATCGACGCAGGCACGCTCTGTTGGCCTTCGCCATTTCGTGCGCCGCCACGATTGCTTTGATTTTCGCCGTATGGGCGCTTCGAGGTAATCCGATTGCCACTACCATTGATTCCACTGGCCCAATCACCTATTCCACCACGGTCAATGACTACAAGCAAATTGCCCTAAGCGACGGAAGCGTGTTGGAAATGAACGCCAATACCGAAGTGAGGGTCAACTACTCAGACCGGACAAGACAAATCGATTTGCTTAAGGGGGAAGCGCATTTCAAGGTAGAGAAAGACCCGTCTAGGCCTTTTCTCGTAGATGTGGGTTCCGTCTCCGTTAAGGCGGTCGGAACTGAGTTCAATGTTCAGTTCAATCTAGAGGAAGTGCGTGTACTGGTTACCGAAGGGATTGTATCTGTAAATCCTCTACATGCTTCTCAAATCGACCAGCCGGAGAACGAATCGAACTGGGCGGTCCCCGAACTGGTTGCGGGAGACCAGGCGACGATTTCCATTCAAGGAGAATATCTGATACCGCTTATGTCCAAAGTGGAATCTGAATTCAAAGAAGAGATTTTGGCATGGAAAGGACCTCGGCTTTTTTTCGACAGCACGCCACTCGAGGAAGCCGCGAAGCAATTCAACAAGCACAATACAGTTAAGGTAGTCATTGAGGGAGACGAAATAAAGCAACTGTTGATCGGAGGCAGCTTTCTACTGGAAGACGTAGAGGCTTTTGTGCGGCTGCTGGCACTGGATGGCTCAATTTCAGTCGACAGAACCCACCCTCATGAATTGGTGCTTAAATCGGCTTACTAGGCATTTTCTCGCTCGAAGAATGACTGGGCCGAGGCACTCAATTCGAGTATCCTATTGAGGTTAACGATTGTTTGATGGTTAACGCTAATTCAATTTGGGTTTGATGGGAAACTCGGATACTTTATATACCTTTCCAATCGAACAACAATTAACAATTAATCGTAGCCCTAATCTCATACTGATTCGTCTCCATAGGTATCTGGCATTGCCAACTACCCCATGGTTACGAACTCGCTTATAGACCTACTTGCCATTTTCATGGTGAATCTCTCACAGCACACCTTTGTGGCTTTGGGCGTCCTGCTACTAGGACTTCCTATACTCCTCGCAACTGAGAAAACTAAACGAAGATACGACATTCCAGCGGGAGACGCCTCAGAAACGCTATCTGAGTTCGTCAATCAATCGAGTGAACAGATCCTCTATTTAGTGGATCGGGTTCGCGGGTATAAAACCAAAGCCGTAAGTGGAACCTACTCCAGCGATGAGGCCTTAGCCACTATGCTGGATGGCAGTCAGCTGTCCTTCGTCGCCGACGAAGCCACAGGGGCGATGATGGTTAGGATGGTAGTTAATGGTGACCCAGATAGTTCAAACCGCGCCAACGATGTTACATTATCTGCAAAATCGTCGGATCAGTTGACTGTACCCAAAAACACCACCAACACCACCGAGATGAAATTACAAAAAATCAGATCCAAGGGCTTCTTAGCAGCCCTTTTCGGTCTTGCTTTGGCAGGATCTCCCGACCTCGCTGCACAATCAGGAACGGGCGGAATTTCAGGCCGTGTTTACAACGAAGATACGGGTCGAACCCTTCAAGGGGCCATTGTCCGCGTGAATGGAGCCAATGCGGTTGACCGCACCGATCTGGAAGGGCGCTACAGTCTTTCCGGGGTTCCGACAGGATCGCAGCAACTAACCGTAACTTACGTCGGCCTGGATCCGGTCACTACTTCCGTTAATGTAATCGCAGGGAGTACTCAGACGGTAAATCTCAACATGACTACCAAACCCTACGAACTAGAAGGCTTTACCACGACCGCTGCGATGCTCGGTCAAGACATAGCGATTAACCAGCAAAAGACCGCCTCAGGGATCGTCAATATAATCTCTGAAGAGCAGTTTGGCGCTCTGGTCGACGGCAATATTGGACAGGCCTTGCAACGCCTTCCCGGTATTAGCGTGAACGAGGATCAGGATGGCTCGATAGGCGACATCAACATCCGAGGCATCGCTGGTGAATTCAATTCGGTTCAGGTTGACGGCAACCGCGTTCCCAGTTCTGGAAGCAGCCGCTCCTTCAATCCTCGTCAGTTGGGCGCCGACGGCGTGACCAATCTCGAGGTAATCAAGGCCCCTACCCCGGACCGGGATGGTGACGCCATCGGTGGTATCGTCAATTTGGTTACAAGAAGCGCTTTTCAGCGCGAAGGTCGCGAGATGTCCCTGAAACTCGGCGGCATTTATAATAAGAATCCGGGAAAGTGGGGAAGCTCTGCAGTCTTCTCTTATTCTAATCTTTTTACCGTTGGCGATAAAGACTTCGAAAATCTTGGGGTCAGCGTCACCGTAAGCAGATACGACACCGACCGTTATTCGCTCAACCAGGACATGGACTGGATTCAAGTAACGCCAGCGCTCCATCCCGAGCTCGATTTGGACCAATACAATATGCCGGTCTGGTTTATGGAATCCTCGCACTGGGAATATGACACTCGCGAGACTGAAAACTACTCCATCTCCACTTCCTTTGACTTCCGTACGGATGAGAACAATTCTTATTACTTTCGACCTTCCTTCAGCCGATTCGAGCGTCAAGGCATCGCTTTC
>JAUHWE010000637.1 GCA_030424825.1 Verrucomicrobiia bacterium | reverse complement strand
CATTGGAATCCATGTCCGCCAGCATCAAATGGTGCGGCTGGCAAAAGGGGGATTGTGACAAGACCGCTCGCAACTTATTTCCGTCCTTCCCCCACTGCCGCAAAAAATCGAGCTGCCGTTTTCCAAGCAATTCTAGATCTGGACGATCCAATTTTCCCGTATCAAAATTCTCCTCATTGATGGTATCGATCTGCGGCAGGTTTCGCTCTCCACGCATAGCGAATAGCGGCTCCATCGCGTCAACGACATCACCGGGAGCCGATTTGAACTTACGGTCATTGACAAAGGCAAAGCTTACATCACCCACATCTAGACTGGTAGTATAATAGCGGATACCTTGTTCAACAGGGGTTGCATCATAGGGGTCGGGGCGATGCCCCATCTGAGTGAATTCCACCATTTTGACCCAATCCGCATGCATTCCATATCCACCAAACGTCCGCTCCCGCTCCATCGGAATCCCGCCCTTTCCCCAGAGGTCGTTCGAATAAACGTCGTGGTCGTCCGGAGTCATCACCGAAGGTCGATCTTTTAGCAAATCGCGAAATCCGATCATCGAAAGCCACCATTTTCCGAGATAGTTCAGAGCGGCCCGCGGAACATCCGCCTGCGTATCCGCACGAACAATCCAATAGCCCCCATTGGACTCGTAGATTTGGTCGCCCGCGAAAAAAACAAGGTCCGGATCTTGCCGCAACAGATTCTCGGTGAGGAATCGGTTGGGGAACAACTCCGAATTCGAACAGGAAAGCCCCGCCATAGTGATGGTGTCTTTCTCAACCGGATCTCTGCGGATCGTTCCACCCCAAGTGGCCAGCTCCGGTCCTTGGGGGGAATTCCATTCATAAACCACACGGTAGTCGCGATCAAACGCGCTAACCCAATCATCGACACGAAACAACGCAGCCGACGACAAGGATTCGATTTCACTGCTCGCGACCGTTTCCCAATTCGACCCCGCACGGACTTGAAGCGTCGCAGTCCGGCTCGCCTCCTTTTCCATGGGAGTGAAAAACGCCATCAGCTTCAAAGTGTCATTTTGAACCGTATACTGTGACCACAAGAGGGGTCCATAAGTTTGCCCTAGATTCGCCTGAAACTTGTTGCCACCGACCTTCCAGTCCGTGAACCAAAATCTCGGATGATCAATGTCACTCGTACTTCGATGATACGATCGGGGAAGGTTTAAGCCATGACACGCGAGTGCGACGTTCCCTTCCAGTGTATCCCTTTCCAAAGTAGTTTCGAGAGTCGCGATTTCAGTACTCGTATTCCAAATACTCAGACGGGCTTTAACCGTGCTACCCTGATAAGTCACATTGAGGTTCAGAGTGGCATTATTCAATTGCGGCATGCGTATCCGCTCATCGGAATAATCATCTCCAATCAACAATCGGCCATCCGTAGCGATGCCTGCTCGAATCGGCGGCACGCGCGTGAGCTCTTTGGCGAAACCGTTGCTTAAGTCGTGTAAGACATTCGACCGGTAGTCATTGCGATGGCCCACCGCCCCAAATTTGAATCCCACGAACCCTACCTCCTGAGTTTCCCTATTCGAATCGTCTACCCGACCTATTCGAACGCTCATCGTAAAATCCCCGTTCCCTGGCTTCAACTGATGGGTTAGCGAGTGCACCTCATTAACCCATCCTCCGTGCGTATTTTCAATGCGACCGTCCGAGAGCCTCCAATTCATCATTGGGTTCGTCCAATATTCCGGGCCGATCCACGGGCGTGTAATGTCTTTTTGGAACGGCACCAATGGCTGGGCATCGATCAAAACCGGCCCGACTATCCAAAGTGCCGCAATTAGGAGATTCTTGAGAGTTTTCATAGTTTTAATTCGCTGGGAACGCCACTCCCAGGCTCTTGGTTCATTTGAATACCTTCCTGATAGGAATCATATACCGCCCTCAACTTTGAATTTCACCGATGAGTCCCTATCGGGACTGAGCAGAACTTTCAGTCCCAATTCTTCGCGTTCCGCCATATCCAAAGCAAAGGTAACTTCTTTCCGGCCTTTACTCAGATCGATGGGTTTTGAAGGGTCCGACACCGCCTCACCATCGATCCAGAGCTCAAGTCCATCGCGATGATTGATATCCAAGACAACAGGCCCCGGGGTTTGAACCTCAACGAAGCCTTTGGCGAAAACACGTTTCCCCAGATCGAGATCACCGAAGGGCAGCTCGCCATTGACTTTGCTATAAGCCGGTTTCCAAAGCGAGTCCTCACGCGGCGGCTCCGCTCCCTCGGCTGCTGCCACACGCCACTTCCTGATAAAGGGCCTCTCGTCATTCTGAAATGGACCTGGGTCGCCAAGCACCGACAGGAACTTGGCGAGATCGAGAAACTCATCCCGACTCTTCAATTGATCCGCTAGTCCTGCCGGCATGAGCGATGGCACACTTTGCTTGGAACGAATCTTTCCCACCGGGAGTTTCACCTCCTTCCCCAAGGCGGAGTCTTGGATGATAACCTCACTGTCATCCTGATACGCAATGACCCCCATATGCATGGAATCGTCCGTCATGGTAAATAGCATGTTTTCATAGTGTTCCGCGATCGAGGCATTGGGCTCCAGAATCGACTCGATCATGTAGCTCGTCGAAGCCGCCGTTCCGACTGCTACCAAATTTGGCCCAATGGTAGGCCCCACGGATCCGATGCCATGGCAACTCGTGCAAGCAAGCGACTCCCGACGAAAAATCTCTTCTCCTCTCGCTGCATCGCCTAATTCGTCAACATCATGAGCCAACGCAGTTTTGTCTTCACTCAGAAGCGCGACGCTCAATGAATCCTGGTGGCTATCGCTGAACAGTTTGACTAGTCGCTCGGGCAACTGACCTGTTTGTCGGTGATAAGATGATACATTCCTTTTCACCTCCGGATGGATAGACACATCTTCGAGCAATCCCGCAAGCACGGCATCCCCTCTTCTAATTCTCGTAAACTCAGAGACCAGAGCTACCGAATCCGCATCAAGCGGGTCCTGAGCCAGTGCCTCGCCCACCAGAATCTTGGCCTCTTCCAAGTCCGCAACGACCAAGCCCGAAATAGCGTGATACCGCGTCGCAATGTCGCTCACACTTGCGAGGGATTTTAACGCGTTCACGTACTCAGTTTGCCTCAGTTTACCGAGAGTTTTCAGATATTAGTCAGTTCGTAGAAACTCTCCAAACGCTTAAGGATCAAAAGCAGGGGGCAGGGATGGCTTCAGTTGCGCCTGCTCGTCCGGCTACCGTTAAG
>JAUHWE010000636.1 GCA_030424825.1 Verrucomicrobiia bacterium | reverse complement strand
AATAGCGAAAGGTGGGTGTTGGCGTTTGGCGGTTAGCTATTGGCATTTAGCAACTGATTGAAAGGTAGGGTTGCTTATCCTTAAGCAACCGATAAATGACCCATTTATGGCCTCAGCATAGGGAAGTGGACGATGTCCTAGCCCCCATCCGGATTTCCCTCAGGCGTCAGTTGGACACGTCGCAAGGCGATGTGGATGATAGCGTTTTTCCAACAGCCCCATCACGCCTGTAGGGCTTGCCTTGCGCAACGCCGCGTAGGTCGCTCCTGTGAACCGCCGCGCCCCAGCGCGGCAACCATGCGTAGGCGGAAGCGCGGCAACCCAATGCAGGGATCCTAATATCAGCATGGAACTTTTGTTTCCTGACCGTAGAGTCAATATTTAGGTGCTGATCCTTCTTATCCACTCTGAGAGAGTGTCCAATAAGTCGTATTCAAGCCCATATTCACATATCTATCATTAGATTATATATTTTAGGTCGTCTCGTCAAAGACCCCGACTAGTCGGTGGCTGAGGCGACTTTCAAATCATCGGCGGGTCAGCGACCCCGCCCTACAATTCGATTCACGCGAAAAATTCTTTTATTAGACACTCTCCGAGATAAAGAAGCGATAAAAGCGACGGAATAAGGAAGCAAATTAAAGGCGGATGTGAAATTCTATGGGATTAGACGCCTAAACTGCAAAATTTCGCGACTTAAGCTTTGAGAAATAGAGGGTAGTGGACAGTTCTGAGGGGTGAGTGTTAAGTTTGGGGTGGGGGCTGTTGTTTTGAATGATGAATTACTATCGGTAACATGAATTAGGCACGGTAACGTGACTTGAGTTACTGTGAGCGAACCGCGTTACGGTTCGCGTCTCGTTTTTGGTATGATGGGTTTGCCTCGCATAGAAAACTACCGGTTTACCCGCCACTGATCATTGGCCCCTAGCCACTAATCACTCGCCGCTTTCCTCTTACGGGACCCGTAGGAGACTGGGGCTTCTTGGACCAAGATTTCTGCGGGTATTCCGAGGTTCTTGTGAAGGGCTCGGATCATGGACAGGCTTAACGGACGTTTTCGATTCAGTACCTCAGACACTTTGCTTTTGGCTGGGATATACTGGACGAGGTCCTTTTGCTTGAGCCCTAATTGCTCCATGCGAAACTTGATCGCTTCGATGGGGTCAGGAGGAGGGATGGGGTAATGCTCCTCCTCATACTGCTCGACCAGCAGGGACCACAGCTCGAGTTTCTCTTCGTCGGTGGAACCAGGTTTGGCATCCATAAGATCGCTCACGAGTTTCAAAGCGGCTTCGTAGTCTTTTTCGGTTTTTAGAATCTTTGGCTTCATAGCGTTTTCCTAGACGGTAGTAGCGTCGATCTCGTCATACTCAGAATGGGTCCCGATGAAACGGATAAAGACGATTCCACGATTGTAGTGTGTTTCGATTACCAAGCGGTAGTCATTCCTGTTGATTTGAAAGATGCACCGGTTTTGGGGGATGGGTCGCGCTTTGGGAAAGTCTCTTAAAATATCTTCAGGCTTCTCCCAACGCAGTTTTTTAACTTCCTCGTACCATGCGCGGAGCGGTTGTTCGGTTTCCGCATGCTTTTTCCAGAAGCGCCTTAGCGTGCTCACCGCAATCACTCGCATCCAGAACTCTGGTCCCGTCACCGCCACATTGCAAGTACTAAGTTCCCATTTTAGGAACTATGCTTTCAGTCTTGAGCCCGCTCCCTGTGAACGCCCCGCCCCAGCGCGGCAACCAGAACCATCATCCCGGTAAAAGTGAACGCGTAGATCGAATGTTTGACTGCTGAGATCAGACCGCCAATCGCTTCAATCCCATATTCCTCCTTCTGGGCATCAGAAGGACGGTCGTCTGAAATTAAGACTCCATCAATGCTAGGAATAGAGGGCTGGATATTTGGTACGTATCCATTCAATAACTGCGGAACGAAGATCCTCGGCGAAGGATATAAGTTCTTTGGTCTCCTCTGCATTAATTTGGCCAGCCATGTCGTATTCAGCTGTATTGCGTTTGCTGCGACACGTATCGAGGTAGTCGGCGTCTTTACTGTACTTGGAGCCAAGGATAAGCGGTAGTGCCTGCAAGGTTCGGTAGTGGGCGAGGTTCTACTCCGGACGGTATCCCTCTGCATAGAGAAGAATTGTGCAAAGTTTAAGGGTGGCATTATAGGCGATTCCAAATTGCCAATCGATTGAAAGCGATTCGCTGCCCGCATCTGCTAGATCGCGATCTACGATTGCGAAAAGCTCAGCGATTTGTGAAGGCGTTGTCTTGTGCGGCTTTAGCCAACCGTTCTTATGCCATCGCTTTAAGCTCATCCGCTTCTCCTACTATAAATATTTTCGGCGCTTCAAGCACACTACCTACGAAGGCGTCCCCGAGGCGAGAACGCTCACGGAAGTGGGATTTGGAGAATGTGTGCGGATTTATTTCGCGACCCAGCTCTTCAGCCAAGGGCCGGAGCCGCGGCGCGAGATCGCGAAGACCTACCTTGCCAATCACCATAAGGTCGATATCGCTGCCTGCGTTGTCTTCCCCCGAAGCGATGGATCCAAATACAAACGCCAGTGACACGCCATCGAAACCGCTAAGTGCATCCGCGAGGCGCTCTTTCAAGCCAGTGGTCTTGATAGCGATTCCGTGTAGCTCAGGATAGATCGGATGGTCCGTATTGGCGCGAAAATACAGGCGGTTTCCGTCGCGGCGCGAAACGAGTAAATCGACCCCTTCGAGCTTTGCTACTTCATTTTGCAAGGTCCGTATGGCAAGATTGCTGAGGCGGGCCAATTCCCGCTGATGCAGCTCCTTGCCGGGATCGGAAAACAGCAGACGAACAATTTCAGCGCGGGCTCTGGGCAAGAGTGTTTCCAAGATACTCATAGTTTTTTGACTGCTTAAAGCATTCATATGACTGCTTAAAGCATACAAATCAAGCACTACTTTTATGATTCTCAGCCCCCCTGTGAACGCCCCGCCCCCCTGTCACGCGGTAACCATGCGTAGGCGGAAGCGCGGCAACCAAATGCACGGATCCTAATATCAGCATGGAACTTTTGTTTCCTTGTAAGTACAAGAATCAAGCACTGACCCTTTTGTTTCCTCGGACCCTTTTGTTGGTACGACAAAGACATAGGTTACAAACAAACCGGACACATCGGTTACACTTTTCTAGTTTTCATTTAGGGTTCTTTTTGTCGAGTGGTTTCGGATAGTGAGGGGCGATGTAGGCCGTAGGCC
>JAUHWE010000635.1 GCA_030424825.1 Verrucomicrobiia bacterium | reverse complement strand
GCCATTTCCGCAGGCATATCCTTGCAGTTTAAGCTCACCGGAGCCAATTACATGATCGTATCGGCCTGTACGTCTGCGACGAATGCCATCGGAACCGCGTATCGAATGGTTCGTGACGGTTACTCAAAGATCGTACTCACAGGGGGTTCGGATGGGTTCTTCGACCCGTTTTTCTACCCCGTCTGGAACAACATTGGCGTACTCTCTAAAATCGAGGACCCAATCAAAGCCTGCCGCCCTTTCGCGGCTGATCGAGAAGGTACCATTTTAGGAGAAGGTGCAGGCACACTGATTCTCGAGACTCTCGAAAGCGCCTTAGCTCGCGGAGCCCCGATACGGGGTGAGATTCTCGGGTATGGCGAATCCTCCGACGCGACCCACTTGACCAACCCAAGCTCAGAAGGGCAAGCAAAGGCGATGCGTATGGCCCTTCATGAAGCGGGAATCGAACCCGGTGATATTGGACATATCAATGCTCACGGGACCGCAACCCATGGCAACGATGCCTGTGAAAGCGCGTCGATCCGCTCGGTGTTCGGCGATGCGGCGGATCGCGTCCCTGTGGTCGCGAACAAGAGCTATTTCGGGCACACTCTCGGCGCTTCGGGCGCCCTCGAGTGCATTTCCACTTTTCTCGCCCTTGAACACGGAGCGGTTCCTCCCAATCTCAATATTGATAATCCAGATCCGGAATGTAAAATCACTATGGTGGGTTCTGAGTCTGTATCCATTGAACCCAAACCAGTAATGAAGAATAGTTTCGGATTTGGCGGCGGGAATGGCGTTTTGATTCTCGGACCCAACAACTAGCAATTATTTATGAGCGACACCTCTAAAGAAGAAAAAATCATCGGACAACTTCGCAGTATTCTCGAAGAGTCATCTACCACCGAACCCGACTGGGACAATTTCGGTCGCAGCTCGACGATCGAGTCCCTCGGACTCGATTCCTTAACGATTCTCGATTTGCTCTACGACATCGAGGAGGAAATTGGAGTCCACTTAGAAGCAAAAGAAGTTCTCAATATTACCACGCTGGGAGAGCTTGTCGATTTGCTCATTAAGAACGGAGCTTGAAACACCTCCGCCATCTAGTCGAGTACGGCTTGTTTCGAGTCGTGCTTTTTCTTTTCGACACGCTCCCCTATGCTTTCACCTGTATGGTCGCCCGCGGAGCGGCCAATGTGTGGTGGGTCTTCGACCGGAAACGCCAGATCGTCGGACGCGACAATGTCATTCGTAGCGGGATTGAGACAGATCCTAGAAAGGCTCGTGCAATTGCTAAAAAAGCGGCCCACAATATGGCCATTGTCGTGGTGGAGTCACTACGTTCTACGGATTTCCTAAGCGACGAGAATGTTGACGACCATCTGGTGCTCGACATCCAGCCAGACGTGCTGGAGGTAATGAAAGATCCCGAGCAGAGTCTCATTATCGCATCGGGACATTTTGGAAATTGGGAAGTCGCCGGACACTGGGTTTCTCGGTTCAAACCGGTTGCCGGAATCACCCGGGCCATGAGCAATCCGCTCATCGAAACCATGGTCAAGAAGCGCAAGTCTCGATTCCGTTTTCGCCCGATCCCGAAACATGACAGCAACATGGGTCGCTTTCTAGAGGTGCTCGACAACAAAGAGTTCTTAGCCCTTCTCTTTGACCAGCACGCCGGAGACTACGGAATTATGATCGATTTTTTCGGCCACCCCGCCTCCACATTTAAAACGCCTGCCATGCTGCATCTGGTTACCCGCACACCGATTTGCTTCGCCTCCTGCCGTCGGATCGGACCCATGAAGTTCGAGATCTCCACTTCAAATCTGATCCATCAGCCTCGAAGCGGAAACAAAAACAAAGACCTCGAGGGAATCCTGAACAGTCTAAACCGCGACTTAGAAGCCGCCATACGCAAAGACCCGACTCAATACCTTTGGGGACATCGCCGCTGGCGCGACTGAGCTCGATTTTTCCAGGTTGCTCGCGGCGACCTTGACAAATTGCGCTAGTTCGAAACCCGTCGCCCCAGATAGAGATGATCATAGCAGTTGCCATCGATCACTGCGATTTTGGGCAGTCGTCCCCATTCTTCAAATTGGAATTTACGGAGTAAGTTGATGCTGGGTTCGTTTGATTCTAAAAGTATGGCTACCAGCGATTCGACGCCTAGGCGCTGGCAATCGGATAAAACGTATTTAATCAATGCCGTTGCGACCCCTTGCCTTCGATTTTTCTCCGAAACGTAATAACTGATCTCCGCCGTCTTCTCGAGGGCTGCTCTTCCGTCGCGATAGGGGCTCAGGCTACACCAACCCTCAACGACCCGATTGATTTCCATCACGAAAATCGGATACCGATTATCAGAGTGACCCTCTAGCCAGTCCTCCCGATCCTCGAGGGAAACAGGATCTGTATCAGCAGTCGAAATACGGGTACTTATCGCCTCGTTGTAGATTTGAAGAATGCGTCCCCAATCTTCGCGAATCGACAAGCGGATGGGCATATCTAACTGTCCTCCTTTGCGTTGGGCTTCATCGCCTCCTACGCTCGAACAAACCGGCGAAGCAGGCAACCCCCAATTCAAATCCGCATATAACCGTTGTTCCCGTTACCGAAACGAGCCACGGCACTCAGCGCCCGATCTTCGGCAAATCGAATTGCATGCTTTCACCATTGTAGCTAACCGTGACAAACTGCTTTTCGATTGAGAGAATCTTGGCCCCTTCTACAATGTCACCTTGGCGGAGCAGCTTGCCGTTGATGCTAGCGAGGGGGTTCGTATCGTTGTAGAAAATGCCGGTTAGTCGAATTTTAGGAACCTTACTGACAACTTCAGGAGTCTCCTCTTCGCTATCTGCCAAAATGGTTTCTTCGGATTGGAGCGAAGTTTCCTCTGATTGGAGCGAATGGTCGTCGGCTGGGCTTGAGTCAACCATTACATCATCGGTTTCTCCTTCCCCTGTCATGATTTCGTCTAAGGGAACTTCGATCTCCTCGGAAACTGGGCTTGCCAGCTCGTTCACCTCAACTGGAACCGTTTCCTCGACTGAAGCATAGAAGCTTCCCGCCTCCCAATCATCGCTTGCGTTCACAACCGATTCAGAATCGGTATCCGGATCCGAGCCCGAGAAAATCATTCCAATACCGATGGCCAGAGTGGCAGCGATCGCAGTTATGATGATCAGGTTACTCTTCTGTCTGCTGGATCCTCTATTTGAAGAAGCCGCTGCAGCACTAGTATCCGCAGAGTGGACACTCGCACCCGATT
>JAUHWE010000634.1 GCA_030424825.1 Verrucomicrobiia bacterium | reverse complement strand
TGGAATGTATTTTGAAACGGGATCGTCCAACTTGAACTTCCCTTCTTCCCACAGCATCATAACTGCCGTGGAGGTAATCGCTTTCGTCTGGGAGGCAATTCGAAAGATGTTGTCGTTTTTCATCTTCCGGTCCGATTCAATATTCGCCGTTCCAAATGCCTTGTGGTAGACGATTTTCCCCTTACGAGCGACTATCGCGACTAGTCCGGGTATTTCGTTATTGGAAATCGCTTCCTCGGCCATTGTGTCAATGTGTGCAAGCCGTTCTGATGACATTCCCACAGCCCGAGCAGTGGCCTTTACCAGTTGCGGTGATTTTTGGCTAGACGGCGTCTGGGCAACCAGAGGGAGGAATAATAGTATAGATAGGGAAAGAAAACGAAGTATCATGGAGTGTAGGTTTGGCGCCTACCCGGATCAAGTCAATGCAACGAGGACGGCCTGTCGGACCGTACTGCCGCCCTACCCCTCGCCATCATCTAGCGAAGCGTATATCCGGTTAAAACTTATCGAGATCTTCTCGTGTAGATTGTTTCTATTTCTCTGCTTCGATTGACTGGTTTAAGTCGCGTTCGGCACGTATGCTCACGCTAAAGCACTGAGTTGCTTTCTAAGCAATCGCCTGGAGCACTAGCCGCCTGGGTTCCCATTCTCTCGCATGGGGTGAAATCATTTGCCAACTGTACCGCGAAGAAGTATCGAGGCTCCTATGAATATGCCCCACGCTATTTGCGCGACACTCGTCTTTTTCTTCAGTTTAAATACCGGGGTCCACGCCGAGTGGATGGCGGGAACGGCTCGAATCAAAATCACCCCTGAAAAACCCGTGGCCCTTGCTGGATACGCCAGTCGCATTAAGCCGTTCACCTCGATCGCTGGAGACCTTTGGGCGAAAGTGCTGGTTCTCGAGGACGAAACGGGAAAAAGAGCCGTGATTCTTACTACCGATCTCATCGGAGTGTACGCGGACATGGCACCCGCAATCTATGAAGGCATTGCCGAACGTACTGGTATTCAAAAATCCGATATTCTCATTACATGGTCTCACACTCACAGTGGCCCTAGGCTTACCCTTAAAGAACGTACTTCTCCGGATTCAGCCAATCAGGATAGGGACAATTCCATCGAATATACGGAAAGGCTTCAAGTCCAGCTCGCCGATCTGGTCGAGGTGGCCACTCGCAGCCTTCAACCGGTCACATTGGAATGGGGCACTGGATTCGCGTCCTTCGTCGTCAACAGAAGGCAGCGCACCGAAGACGGTATTCGGCTGAATCCGAATCCCAGCGGACACGTCGATCGCAGCCTGCCATGCCTCAAGGTAACAACGGCCGATAGCAAGCTGATGGCGGTGCTCTTTCAGGTAGCGTGCCACAATACCACGCTTGGCCCTCAAAACGATGTCCTCTGCGGGGATTATTCGGGGTTTGCCCAGAAGGAAGTGGAGGCGATGTATCCCGGTGCCAATGCCATGTTTATGACGGGATGTGCGGGCAACGCCAACCCCTATCCTCGTGGAACGATGGAACTCGCGAGGAAACATGGGAATGAGGTCGCGATGGAAGTGGATCGACTCCTGAAGAGCGACCTAGCACCTATCAACGGTCCCTTGAAAACGGCTTTCGATCACGCTCCGCTTACGCTACAGCCACCCAAGTCGATTGAGGAGCTGGAATCGATCGCTACGCATGGTCCTAACTGGTTGCGTGGCAGCGCGGCGAAGATGCGCGACGCACTAAGCAGAAGCGAAACCCTACCCTCGCATTACGAAGCTCCCTTGGCGGTATGGCAATTTGGGAAGGACCTGACTTTGGTAGCGCTTTCGGGTGAAGTGGTAAGCGGATATGTCCTCGCAACACAAAACGCCATTGGTCATCGCAAACTGTGGATTGGGGCCTATTGTCACGATTTTTTCGGGTACCTTCCCACTGCTCAAATTGTACGGGATGGTGGATACGAAACTCGGGGTTTGTTTAATGGGCTCGGCTGGTTTTCAGAACAGGCTGAACAAGACATGGTGCAAGCCATTGTAACGCTGGCCAAAAAGGTGGGACGAGAGTTTTATTAAAGAGTCCGCCCCGCTCTTGGCAGGACGAGAAGTAACAGATCAACGCATTAATAGGTTGGGAGGCTCGGTCCATTCTTCCGTGAGCCTGAGGATTGCGGAGGAGCCAGCTGCTCCCCTACTTGTCTTCTAAGGTAGGATGAGGGTCCCGTCCCCTTCGCGAAAGCAGAGACCCCCTTTCGGATATGCGGTGTGCCGCACCGAAGCCCTACTGCTCTGGCAGTTCACTTCCTTCGTGAAACCAAATGCGGCCTTTGACTCGAACGGTTTCCCCTGCTTTGCAGGGATCTAAAATCGGATCGAAATGTACGCAGGGACACTTTGGATTGTCCCAAGTGCGACGCCGTTGATCCCACTTGGTCAGAATCCAGCGGTTGCCGTCCTCTGAGTGAACGGCAGCGATTTTATCGGTCAGGACTTTGTTTTCTCTCGTTTGCTCATCAAAGTCAGGTGCTCCTTTGAGCATGATGCACACCTGTCCGTTGATGAAATCCATATCGATATCGGATCGATTATGAATCACCAACTCCATTTCAACGGTTCCACTTAGTGGCGTCACGAATACTTCGATACTTACGCCGTTTGGCAAATGCCATGTGTTTTCGTAGACGCCCTCAACGGTTAGCTCCCAATCCGAATTTTCTATACTGACTTGCTGCCTATCCCACACTGTGGGGACATGAGTGTGACCTAGGAAAGCGACACCGAGTTGATCGAATATCGCTTCCGGGACATCTAAAACGGCGTATTGCGAAGAATCCCACGGTAGGAAAATACTCAGTTTCGTCCCACGCATGGGATCGATCATGCTGTGAAGGGCTCCAATTCGCGGGTGCCGTCCACCGGGATATGGCAACACCAATATCCGGTCTTCGCGAATCGTTATGGGTTTCCCAAACCCTTTTGCCCGCTCTCGAATTCGTTCTGCCGGATAGCCAGTTACGTCTGCGATCTCTTCCCATGAGTATTTGTGGAACCGCCGCATGTTATCGACCCAGTACTCTAGATGGGCTCGGGTAGACACTTGCTCGGTGGTTAGGCCCTGAATCCCTCTCTTTCCGGTAAAACGAAAATCCAGCATGGGATCCTGTGGAGGTACGTAGTTGTCTGGCAGGTACGACGCCACATCTCGCAAGGCGATCACCTCGAAATCATTCGTCTTCAGATACTGCATGAATTGCTTGAATTTTCTCGGATC
>JAUHWE010000633.1 GCA_030424825.1 Verrucomicrobiia bacterium | reverse complement strand
GTCAGCCCAACGGAAGACTGGGGAGGGAACGACGGTGTAAAAACGGCCCTATCTATTAGATGCCTCCTTAAAGCCATAGAGTTCTTGCGTCATCCCTTTCAAATACATTGACCCGGTTGAATTTTGTCTTCTACTGTCCGCGCTTTTCCAAGAACAGCCATTAATCCCGAATCGTCACATCCCGTGAAAATCGACCTACAACACGTCACCGACACCAGAAAGACTCTAGCCGTAACGCTAGAAGCGAACGAAGTGGAGGCCGAAGAGAAAAGCCTGCTTTCCCAATTTTCGGGAATGGCGAAAATCCCCGGGTTCCGCCCGGGCAAAGCCCCGCTAGCGATCGTGCGTAAGAAATACGCAAAGGAAATCGCGGGCGAGCTGAATCAGCGTGTGGTCGCGAAAGCCTATAAAGACGGCCTCAAGGAGGCGAAAGTTAATTTGATCAATCCGATCGATGTGAAAGAGGGGGAAATCAAGGCAGGGCAGGATGCTGTGGTGACCTTCACGCTCGATGTGCGTCCGGACTTTGTTGTAGATAATTACAAGGGCCTTGAACTGGAGGGCCTTTCCGAAGAGGTTTCAGATGCCGAGGTAAATGAGGCGATCGACAATGTGCGTAAAGAGCGGGCCGAGTTTTCTCCGGTCGAGCGGGAAGCCCAAAAAGGGGACTATGTGAAGTTCTCTCACGAAGGAACCATTGATGGGAAGCCGATCAGCGAGATTGTTGAAGACAAGCCGGTTTATGCGAAAATGCCCCAGACGTGGGAGGAAATCGGTAGCGACCAAGGCTTGATACCTGGGCTGGGCAACCAGTTGGAGGGGTTGAAGACAGGGGACAAAAAGGATCTAGAGGTCGAGTTCCCGGCGGATTTCACGGTTGAGGGACTGCAGGGCAAGAAGGCGGTTTATGCGGTCGAAGTTCTTGAGGTTCGCGAACGCAAACTCCCCGAGATGGATGACGCCTTTTTCGAGTCCCAGCAGGTAAAGGATTTAGACGAGCTCAAGGAACGTGTTAAGGGATGGCTCAAAAACCAGAAGGCGCAGGAGCGTCGCGCTGATTTGCGGCGCCAGATTTCGGAGAAGCTCATGGGTTCAGTCGATTTTCCGCTTCCGGAGAGTTTGGTGGATGTGGAAACGGAAAATTCCATGCGCCAAGTGGTCTCGGATAGTATGCGTCGGGGCATCGCTCAAGAGCAGCTAGAGGCGGACAAGGAGCAAATCCATGCCCAGTCTCGCACGAATGCTCAAAACCGGGTAAAGCTGCAACTGATCTTGGATCAGGTTGCCAGCAAGGAGGAAATTGAGGTTACTGACCAAGATATGAGCCAATTTATCTTCAGCCAAGCGTATCAAAGCGGTCAAAAGCCCGATCAGTTCGTTAAAGAGCTAAAGAAAGATCAAAATCGCTTAAGAATGGCTCAACAATCGGTACTTTTTGATAAGACGCTTGAATTCCTAATTGACGAATCTACCGTTAAAGGTGCCGAAAGCGAGAAGAGCTGATTAGGCTTAAGCGTTTAACCCATACTAATTTGCAAGAAATCGTGTCATACTACCTACCACACATCATCGAAAACACGGGCCGCGGCGAGCAGTCCATGGATATCTATACCCGCCTTCTCAAGGACCGGATTATTTTCATTGGCACGCCGATCAACGACGAGATCGCCAGTGCCATTGTCGCCCAGCTTCTGTTTTTACAGATGGACGATCCCAAGAAGGACATTCACATGTACATCAACTCCCCGGGCGGAGTAGTCACCGGTGGTATGGCGATTTACGATACGATGAACTACCTTACGTGCGATGTATCCACGTATTGCATCGGCATGGCGGCTAGTATGGGGACGGTACTGCTGGCAGCAGGCACCAAAGGAAAGCGTTTCGCGTTGCCCAATAGTCGTATCATGATTCACCAGCCTTCCGGAGGAGCGACCGGACAGGCATCCGATATTTCAATTGCCGCTAGGGAGATCATCCGCTGGCGCGAAAAGTTGAACGAAGTCCTGGCGGAATGCACGGGAAAGACCACGGATGAGATCAAGAAGGATTCCGATCGTGATTTCTACATGAGTGCGGACGAGGCGAAAGTCTACGGTCTGGTTGACGAAGTCATGGAGCCTTCTGACAAGGGCAAGAAGTAGAGTCCCCTTTAAACCAATACGATTATGGCAAAATCCTCGCGCATGACTCTTTGTTCTTTCTGCGGCAAATCGCAGTCTGAGGTCCGCAAAATGATAGCGGGCCCGGGAGTCTACATTTGCGATGGATGCGTGTCCGTCTGCAAGACGATTATCGACCGCGAACTAGGCGGAGAAGAGGGGGCCTTGGCGGATGCCGAGGGGTCGCCCACGTTTAATCTGGTCCGCCCCAAGGAAATCAATGCGGTGCTCGACGACTATGTAATCGGTCAGCAGCACGCGAAGAAAGTACTCTCAGTTGCAGTCTACAATCACTACAAGCGCTTGAGTTTCGACGCGGAGCAAGTGACCGAAGCGAGTTTGCTGAATCCAGGTTCAGAATACGACGATGTCGAGGTAGAGAAGAGCAACATACTTCTCGTGGGCCCAACCGGTTCCGGAAAGACCTTCTTGGCCCGCACCTTGGCTCGGATTCTCGATGTTCCCTTCGCGATCGCGGATGCGACGACCTTGACCGAAGCGGGTTATGTGGGGGATGACGTGGAGAATATCGTACTGCGTTTACTCCAAGCGGCTAACTACGATGTGGCCAAGGCGGAGTGCGGGATTATCTACGTAGATGAGATCGACAAGATTGGCCGCAAGACGGACAATGTTTCGATTACTCGCGATGTTTCTGGCGAAGGGGTTCAGCAAGCCCTCTTGAAAATTCTTGAAGGCACGGTATGCAATGTTCCTCCACAAGGAGGACGTAAGCATCCTAATCAAGAGTATGTGCAAATCGACACATCGAAGATCCTTTTCATCTGTGGCGGCGCCTTTGTGGGGCTAGACGGTATCATCAAGAAGCGCTCGGAAGGAGTGACCTTAGGCTTTGGAGCCGAAGTGAGGTCAGACATGAAGGGCGAGGAAGTAATGAAAAAGGTCGAGCCGGAAGATCTCGTGAAGTTCGGGATGATCCCCGAGTTCATTGGACGTCTTCCCGTGGTTTCCGTTTTGGATCAGCTCAGCGTCGACGATTTGGAGAAGATTCTTCTCAGCACCAAAAACTCACTCGTTAAGCAATATTCCAAATTGTTTGCAATGGATGGCGTTAAACTGAAGATCACCAAGGACGCCATT
>JAUHWE010000023.1 GCA_030424825.1 Verrucomicrobiia bacterium | reverse complement strand
ACACAGCGTTGCCATGAAATGCGATAGAGTGGAGCACAGTTCCAAGATCGAGAAGTTTTCGTTTATGGGGAAAGAGCGCTGGTTCCCATTTACGATCTACCACTTGTCAATTCTGTTTGGCCTACCCGTGTCCTTTTCGATTGGTGTACCCAACAATAATCGTAGTACTCAGATCTTTACATCGGAAGTCTATCGTCCGATCGGAAGAGACAAAAAGGAAAAGCTGGAACTTGCCCGTAACCATTTTATGGAAACGCTCGCTTTATTAGAAGCCTTGGTGTATAAGTATCCCTATCAATGGTTTAATTTCTATGACTCCTTGCCGGTAGTGGTCGATGAATGTAATTCCTCCATAGAAAGGTCTGTACGATGAAGGTTTTAAGCAGGGCTTATCTGTGTTTGGCGTACTATTTTTCTGTATCCGTTTTTCTGTTAGTAAGTTTCGGGATTAATATTGCATGTTTCATTTTGAGATTGCTACCCGGATCGGCTGGTTTGAAGCAACCGTTACGGGCAACTCTGCAGTTTCTGTTTCGACGTTGGGCTTGGTTCATGGGATTTATCCGAGTGTTGAAATTGACTACGCCGGATAAAACGAGGCGAAAGGAGAGAGACGGTGAGATTTGGATTATGAACCATCCATCGCTGCTAGACGGATCCTATCTATTGAAGTTCATCACCAACGGGACCTGTATCTATAAGGAGGCAATTGGATCGAATCCACTCTATGGTTCAACCGCCAAGCTGGCTCAGTACATACCAAACGTGGGGGGTGCCGATATGGTGCGGCAAGCGTGCGAATCCCTGAGGAGGGGTGAAGATCTCGTCATTTTTCCGGAAGGGACTCGCTCGACTCAAGTTGACTTGAGCCGATTCAAACCAGGTTTTGCTTTGATCGCAAAACGAAGCGGAGCGCCCATTAATTTGATGTGGATGAACTCGCCGAAGGATTTCATGACACGGGAAGCTCAATTTTGGAAGGTGCCCCGATTGACCGCCGAAGTCGATATCAGTCAAATCGCTAAGATTAATCCTGCAGAATATTCCTCGCCCAAGATTCTTTTTGCCGAGGTGGTGGGCCGGTATCAAATGAAGGGTCAGCCATGTGGTTGAGCGCTAGATTCCCCAAAGGCAATTGCATTGAGGCCGAGAATGAGTGGGGTCCTTTTTTTCTTAATGGAGGTTTGTCATTTTAATGCCATTACATAGATGAGTCATTTTAAACCGTTTGTGTTGATTCCTTCGTACAATACTGGATCGCTTCTAGAAGCGACGGTAAAGGAAGTCCTTGCCAGCACGCTTTGGCCGGTATGCGTTGTGGTGGACGGTTCAACCGATGATAGTGAAAAAGCGATTGTTGATCTGGCTGCAAAAGAATCGCGACTGGTCGTTTTGATTAAAGATGAAAATGAAGGTAAAGGTGCGGCTGTTCGTACCGGTTTGCTGGAAAGCGGTTCCAGCGGATTCACTCATGTCTTAGTGATGGATGCGGATGGGCAGCATCCTGCCAAAGAGATTAATCGGTTCATCAAATGCGCCGCGGACCATCCGGAAGCGATGATTCTGGGTCAACCAGTGTTCGACAGTGATGTTCCATGGGAACGGCTCTATGGGAGAAAACTAAGCGTTTGGCTGGTTTTTTGCGAAGTGGGCGGAAGCGCAATTGGCGACCCGCTATACGGATTTAGAGTGTACCCGATAAAATCCCTTCTTGCCGTTATGGAAAAGCCGGGGAGGAGTAATCGATACGACTTCGACCCTGAAGTTGCGGTTCGACTGAACTGGAGGGGGGTACCGGCACTCAAAGTTGCCGCTCCGGTGAGGTATGTTAGCGAGGAGCTCGGAGGAGTGTCTCATTTTCACTATTTTCGAGACAATCTAAGATTTGTTTGCTTACATGCTAGGCTCCTGGTGCAGGCTCCCTTTCGTTGGTTGAAGAGGGGCGCCGCTCAAAAGGAATTAAACACAGATGAATAAATTAGTTGTCGCAGCTCTGATCGTTTTTTCCTTTGCCCATGGGAATACGCTGTTCGGACAAGGAGACCAGGACCGGGTTGATCGTATTCGGGACAAGTTGGACGAACTTCAGCAACACTCGGATTCCGTCGCGGCTCGTGAAATCCCCTTTGAGGAAAAGCGATACTTTCCCTTCAGGAAAGCGCCGGTCGAGGTGACGGGGGTTCTGCGTATGTGGAAGAATAAAGGGATCAGTATATCGTATCCAAAATATAGGACCTTGATCATCTACGACGATAAAGGAGTTTTGATGAGAAAAGTTTCAAAGGATGGATCCGTTCGAGAACGAACACCAGATATTGAGTCTACAAATACAATCGCCTTACTGGGAGCGGCGTTCGGTTTTGACCAAGAGCATCTGCTCCAGATTTTCTCAATGACCTGGGAAGAAAGTGAAAACGGATGGAAGATCTTGATGGTGCCTAACGATCCTGAAGAGAAGAAGCTGGAGAGTGTATCGATATTGGGAGACAAGCTGCGGATTGAATCGATTGTATTGAGCTTTGTTGACAGCAAGAGAATCGAAATACTTCCTCAGAATGAGATTCCAAAAAACGGGTTTTCTCGTGCGGAAGATGCGAAGTACTTTCGTGGCGAAAGCGAATGAGCGGCGATGAGTAGGAAGGTTCTATCTCTCCCGTTCTATGGCCTCCTTGCTGCTGCAGTTGTATACCTGTTCTTCGTTGATTATTCCGAAAAGCTCGAAAAGGACGTATCGAGTATTCTGCCGCAATCCGAGAGCGATGCGGCTCGAATCGCGCGGCAGTTGATCGATGAGCAGCAAGGGCGGGCCGTGTACCTTCAAATCACTGGATTCTCTAGCGATAAAGAATGGGAATCTCAGGTTGAAGGAGTGGTCGACCAGCGCCTAAGGACAAGCGCATTAATCCAATCGGTGGTCCAGATCGATCCGGATACCCATGTCGGTGCTCTGAAAGCGGTAGACGAGAACCGCATGGAACTCCTTTTTCCAAAGTGGTTCTTCGACAAGCGAAAGCAGTTTGAAGAGTTGCAGCCGAGACCGGTAGAGTTCCCGGATTGGGCGGCTAAGCATGCGGTTGAGGAGATGGGGGAATTCTTAGAGTCTCCCCTAGCAATGGAGTTGGCTCGACCGGAGTTGCTCGACCCGCTTCTGTTGGGAATCAATGCCCTGCTTGTCATGGATGAACAGGAGGCAGAAGGCGATTCGGCTCTGTCTTCTTCAGAATCTAGCCAGTTGTATTGGCTGATGCTTGACGAGTCCCCTTTTTCACCTTCGACACAAGTAAGCCTGGAGTCGCTGATGAATGATTTGTCGAGGGATGTATCTAGTCTAGATTCGAGGTTGTATGTTCGCTATGGTGGGCTGACCAAGCTTGCGGGTGCGAGTCGTGAACGTATTCAGAAAGATGTGTACTCGATCAATCTAATTTCGATTCTCGGAGTATTAGTTGTGGCCAGTCTACTTGCTCCGAACCCGTGGAGATTAGGTTGGGCAATTCCCTCACTTCTCGCAGGGGCGATCGGTGCCGTGACGGTTTCTTTTCTAGTATTCGATCAAGTCAATATTCTCGTGCTGATTATTGGATCCATTTTGATCGGCACAACCATCGATTATTCGATCCATCTCATTTTTCGTGATCACAATACCGAAAGTTTCCCAACAGAGAACCTGGTTTTGTACGCCTGCCTTTCCACAGTTGTGGGTTTTTCGATATTGCTTTTCGCTGAATTGGCATTGATTCGCCAGATTGGCGTCTTCGTCGGTTCGGGTCTTGTGGTCGCTTTTGCCATGGCTCGCTTGTCAATCCGGCCACGCGAGAGCTCAAATAGGGCGACCGCTAAAGTGGCGAAGTCCGGTAAGGACTCACCGCTGGTTCTCAATTGCGTTGCAGGTGTTGTGATGCTAACTGGAATAGCGGGTCTGACTCAAATCGATTGGAAAGACGACTTGAGGAACCTAGAGGCGCCGGACGCTGTACTGGTTAGAGAGGATGTGGCGCTGCGTCAGCAATTCGGAGAGACTGAATCGAAAAGTGTTTTTATAACGACAGGATCAACGTATCTAGATGTCTTTCAGAGCGAATTTGAGTTGTTTCAACTCGCGAGCGGAAATGGTTTTGGGTATTCGACGTTTCTACCGAGGCGAGAGCAGGTGAACTTGCTGCGTGAATACAGTCGAGAGATTCCCCTGTTTTTTGCGGCCTTGCAGAAGGAGTTTGCTTCGGAGGGTTATGAGCTCGAATCGTTTGATTCCTTTTTCCAGTCAGCGACGGCGTTTCTGCAAGTTAACGACTTTGAAGACGCGCTTTTTGAGGAGGCAATCCAGGAGCTCGCTGATGCACTTGTGGGGCCCATGGGTGGGGCGCTGGGAATGGCGCACGAAATGCGTTGGAGCCTGAGCTCGATTGGGTCAGTAGAAGATCAGTCCCAGGCTCTTGCCCGCTCCTCGGACAAAGTGACCCTCTTTTCGAAGCTAAGTTTTCTGAACCAGACGTTGAATCGTCATCGAGAGGTACTCTTCCGTTTCGGTATGATTGCGATGCTCTCGGTAGCGGTTGTAATTGTATTTGTGTTTGGGTGGAGAAAAGGTTCGCTCATAGTGATTTACCCCATTTTGGGAGGTAGCGCGGCTATCGGACTCTGCTCGTTACTTTTTCCATCACTCAATATGTTCCATTTGATTGGCTGCTTTCTGGGAGGTGCGATTGCGCTGGACTACTCTCTCTTTTCGATTGAATCGTTTGCGAGAGGATTGCCCATCCCTCGGTCAGTGTGGATTTCTGCTGGGACTACAAACGCCTCTTTTCTGGCCCTGACCTTTAGCGCGATCCCCGTAGTACAGGGGTTGGGAACAGTGGTTGCACTGTTGTCTTGCGTCACGTTGCTTCTCTTGTTTTCGAACCAGTCTATTTTGAAAAGGGTTCTCTAGCCAATGGTCAGTAAGGATAATCAACATTTGTCGGAAAAACTTTCTCACGGAGGGAAAGTGGGGCTGGTTGATTCGACCGTTCGTATTGATTGGGGCTTGGTGGAAAAGCCGGCTCAGGTTAATCAAGAAAGGCCCGAGTGGGTTGGATACGAATTAGAATCTGAGTCATGCTTGGGAGGGGAACTAATCGCCTGTGCGGCAGCGCGGTCATTGATTTGCGGATGCAAGATTACATCGATTGATGGGTAAGGGTTCTTTAGATTATTGGAACGAGTCTGTCGATGCCTCGCCGGATGCCCTGGCGATTATTTCGCCTGATGGGGTCAGCGCTTCGCGGGAGTATTTACAAAGGCAAAGTGATCAGCTCTGCCAACGTTGGATTTCAGAAGGATTGAAACCACGCGGTCTTTTAGCACTGAATCTGCCAAATGGAATCGAGTGGTTCACCGCTTATTTGGCTTGCTTGAAACTCGGTGTGGTAGCGGTGCCTCTGGATCCAGGATGTGGCGCCTCCGAGGTGATGAATGTCGCCGTGGATCTAAGAGTGGAAGGGGTTTGGGACGGCAGTTGTTTGCGGAGCGAAATCTGCGAAACCCCCTACTTTTTCCGCCGAAAAGACATTGCTGTTGTTAAACTGACTTCGGGAAGCACGGGCAGGGCGAAGAAGCTCTTCTTCGCTGATTCGGAGATGATGGAAGACGCACGGAATTTGATTAACTGCATGGGTATTCGGAGTGAAGATACGAACTTGGGAGTTATTCCATGGGCTCATTCGTATGGGCTGGGAAATATCGTCTATCCTTTGCTGCTTCAAGGTACTTGCATTGCCTGGACGAATACAGTGTTTCCTAGCGAGATTGCGAAAGTTTGTAGAAAAAACCAATGTACGCTATTCCCCAGCGTCCCCACCGTTTTGAGGGCACTGGCGAATAGCGACTGCGAAAGATCGGATTTTGAAAGCGTTCGGCTGGTCATTTCTGCAGGAGCGCGGCTTGAGCCTGATTTGGCTTGTTCGTTTAAGTCGCGCTTTGGGAAGTTCGTGCACAATTTCTATGGTTCGACGGAGACGGGGGGAATTTGCTTTGACCAATCAGGGAAGGCATCACTTTCGGGGGTTAGTGTGGGGGAACCGATTCAAGGTGTGTCCATCATTGAGGGGCGAGGGAAACGATTCTATGTTGCGAGTAAAGCGGTCTATAGCTACGGCAATCGAAAGCGTTCTCCAGATGGTTGCCCCATGGCACTAATGGGTGATTTTGGCCGTTTAAATTCTGCCGGGCAACTCGTACTAGATGGAAGAGCCAAATATCGGGGGACGCAGAATAAATCCTCTTGGAATTGAAAATCGGATCAAATCGATTGAGGGCGTATCGGATGCGGCGGTATTCTCGGTACGCAGAAATGGGGAGGAAGTACTCGCTTGCGCTTTCGAAAGCATTCTTAGCCGGGACCAGATTCGGGTGCAAATCAGGGAGGTTTTGCCAGCCCGAGACCGACCCAAGAAGTGGATTGTTTACGACCGATTCCCGGTTACTCCAAGAGGCAAGACGGATTTGACGGTTATAAGGCGTGAGGTTGTCTGACAAGATCCTGGAAGCAAAGCTCGATCTCCACTAGCAATTCCTTGCGGCATATATCTGATTGGAGATAGATGAATCGATGCTCCGATTGGGGGAATCGTTCTTTCAAAAGCGCTTGCGCCTCCTCAAAATCGGACGCGTGCCTCAAGTAGACCTTGCAGGAGTACAGCGACTGATCTTCGCAGGGGGTGTGGTTGGATTCTAACGTTTGATTGGCGATCAGTTCGATGTTGTTGCAGGTTATTTCGACTTGCTCTTCCAAATTGCCGATGCCCATCGACTCATGTCCCATAACCGCCGCAGTACCGGATATGAATCGATAGTGGTGGGGTGGCACGGATACAGATGTGGCTCGAGCAAAAGAGGGGGATTTAGGTCCGTATTGGCGGGGGTATCGATAGGCGGGTATTTGGTTCGGATTCTCGTGATGGTCCGGCGTCGATATACCTGCGAGAAAACAAATCACCATGTGCTCACCATGGATGCCCACACAGGTTCCGGCAGGCATGCGAGTGGTATCTTGCTGCCCAAATTCCTCCTGGAAGCTAGAAGATCTGCCTATAGAGAACTGCCTGTATCGCTCCTTGTCACCTTCGCCTGAATTTAAATCAGGAACGAAATTCCAAATTCGGTACAAATAGGCGCCTCGAGTCAGCTTGAACAACTCGTCATACAAGTCGCGGGCCGATTGGGACAGGATTGGTTCGTCGATCTGAATATACGCGATCCCAAATTTGAATAGCGGGTCCTGCCAGACATCGAACGATTGTATTCGGGAATAGGCGGCGTTTGATAGTGGCAACGGCTCGATACAATTGGAGCCAAGTATGGGAAGTGGCAGCGTCGCGATTTCCGTGGCTTGGCTCTGGGCTATGCGGATTGTATGGTTGCCGTAGCGAAGGTGCATCGATGACGAAATTGCGTTAGCAGGTATCTCAATCCGAAGAAAGAATTTGGGAGGCGATGGAAGGGGCCAACCTTATTGGTAAAGTTCTCGATTCATGAATACGACAATGTCCTTTCGTATATTTTCGATCCAACCGATGGGTTCTTTCTTCTTTTTCTTCTCCCCTTTCTTGTCCGTGGTCCAAGAGTCGGACAATACCTTAACTTGGGCTTTCTCGATCTTGAAGGTCAAAGTACTATCGTAGCCTCGATGTGTAAGGTTGATGACAACTTGATTATCTTTTTTACTAACGATATTCCACCGGCGACCAATCGCGGCGTTGATGATCGAAGACTGGACCCCTTGGCTGGATAGTCCATCTGGAATCGGAATGGGCTTTATCGAATATTTTTCTTTAGCATCCAGTGTGCAAATGCTGATTGTCGCTAGCATCAACGCAAGGAGAGGATAGGCGAATTTGTTGGCTTTCATGATGTTTTCAGTGGTTAGCGTTTAAGGAACCAAAGCGATATCGGGAAACGGCTCGGCTGCCAATCGTAAACTGAAGTTTAGCCGGCACGGAAGTCACCGCTTTTCCCGCCACTCTTCTCAAGGAGTTGGATCTTTTCGATGACAATGCCTTTAGTGATGGCTTTGCACATGTCGTAGAGTGTCAAGGCAGCACCGCTGGCGGCCGTGAGCGCTTCCATTTCGACTCCGGTTTTCGCGTCGGTAACGACTTCGGTGCGTATGACGACTCGGGCCTCGTCGAGTTTATCGATTGTAACCTTGCACTTGGTGAGGGGAAGCGGGTGGCAAAGCGGAATGAGATCGCTGGTTTTCTTGGCGGCTTGGATGCCGGCGAGAATGGCCGTGTGGAAAACGGGGCCCTTTTTGCTTTGAATCTCCTCGCCGTCAAACTTTGACATGACTTCGCTGGTTAGGTTGACGATCGCCTCTGCGCGAGCCAGGCGCCGAGTGACGCTCTTGTCCCCAACATCCACCATGTGAGGCTGCCGGTTTTCATCGAGGTGTGTAAATTCAGTCATTTGAGCTGTGTATAGAAGGTGGTCCACGTTTGTCGAGACCTGGAAGGTGCTCCCATTCTAGACACTCCACGGGTAAAAGCGATGAGAAGTCCCTTTTGGGAAAATAGATTCCGACCGAGAAAGCTCAATAAAGCCTTGGGTTCGGGCGACCGAGATATAGTCGCCTGAAGTGTTGAAGGGGAGCGGGTCCGCCCACAATCGGCCGGACTCATCACCGCTCAGCATCACCGGAAGAAATAGTGTGAGGGGTGGGTCGAATCTGAATTCGCATTTCAATCTGGCAAACTGGGATGGTCCGGGTGTTTGGCCGGAAACTTCGGCTAGTGCAGGAAGCACGTAACGGTGTAAGCAGGTGAAGCAGGAAACGGGATTGCCGGGAAGCGCGAAAACGTAGGTCGGTTTCCCCTCGCCCTCGAAATCGCCAAACCAGAGCGGTTTTCCAGGACGCTGACTGACCCATTGAAAGGCTTTGGTCACACCGGCGTTTTCGAGAGCCTCGGGAAGGAAGTCCCGCTTTCCTTTGGACACGCCACCAGCGAGTATCAAAACGTCTGTATCTTGGAGAATTGACTGAACGGTGGCTTTCGTTGCGGCGAGGTCGTCGAGGATGTGATGACGTGTGATGTTCCGATAGCCGGCACTTTGAAGGGACACTTGTAGCGCGAGGTCGTTCGACCGGCGAATTTGGTGCGGCAGTGGTAAGGCGGATATTTCCACGAGTTCATCTCCGGTAGTGACAATCGCGATACGTGGCGTCCTGGAAACGAGCAGTTGAGGCTTGCCGATGGAGGCGGCGATTGAGAGCTCTTTGGCCGTAAGGAGGCACCCCGGTTGCAAAAGGGTCTTTCCGGCGGGGCAATCGGAGCCCTGAGAATGGATGCCGAAACCCTCTGAGAGTTCGACACCGTCATTGAGGGTGGCAAAGCCGTCTTTGATTTCCAGGTCCTCGACTTTGACGACGCAGTTGGCCTTGTCCGGCACGGGGGCTCCCGTCATGATCTCAACGCAGGAATCGAGGTCGGTTAACACTACTTTGGGTGATCCGGCGTAGGCTGTTCCGGTTATGGGAAACTTTCGCGTACCTTGGGCGATCGACTGGTAGGAAAGGGCGATTCCGTCAAACGTGGAACGATTGAACGGAGGGAGATCGCGATCCGAATGTAACGGCTCTGCCAATACGCGACCCCTGGCGCTCTCGATATCAACGAGTTCGGACGGGAGAGGAGCAAGTCGTTCGGATATTTTGTGTTGGGCTTCTTCGACTGAAATCACGTGTTTTTGATTGGGGATGATTGTGAAATAGGCAAGGCCACGATGCAATTGGGTGGAAAAGCCTTTTCAATCCTAGGGGAGGTGGCATTCTCTGAAGAAAATGTCCGAACCGAAGTTTATATTTGTTTCTGGCCCCGACGACTACTTGGCGCATCGGGCCGCGTCGAAGGCATGGGAAGAGATGAGCGCAGCCGTAGACGACGATTTTTCCAAAGAAATCATCAGCGGACACGCGGGGAAGGTCGAGGATGTTGAACAGATCGTGAACCGATTCCGGGAAGCGACACAGACGCTGGGCCTGTTTGGCGGAAGGCGAGTGGTTTGGCTCAAAGGCTGTTCGTTTCTCGCGGATAATATGCTGGGCCGGGCGGAAGGGACCCAGAAGGCATGCGACGATTTAAGGGAGATACTGGAGGTTATCACGCCGGACGAAGTGGGCGTTTTGATTTCGGCTTCTCCCGTGGATCGGAGAAAGCGGTTTGCTAAATGGATTGAGAAGGGAGGCGAGCATGTGGCTTCCGGAGGGGTTGATTCAAAAGGGAAAGGAGCCGAATCACTCTTGGCGATTCTGGAGGAGGAATGTGCCACTCTGGGCGTTTCGATGAAGCGGAGCACACAGGAAATCCTCCTCAACAAGGTCAATGCGAACGCCCGTCTTCTCTTGGAAGAGGCTCGCAAGTTGGCTACCTATCTAGGAGAGGAAGGAAGCGAGATCACACCCAAACTAATCGAAGAGCTGGTGCCGAATTTTGGCGAGGGGGATTTTTTCGAAACGACCGAGGCCTTTTTCTCGCGTAACCTGAAATGGACATTGGAAGCGTTGCGTCGGCATTTTTTTGCGGGTCATGATGCCCGTCCCGTAATCGCGTCTCTGCAGAATCGAAATCGGCTTCTAATTCAGTTGAAAGCGCTCGTCGACGGAGGCGAGATCCAGATTGGTGGCCGGGGAATTTCGAAACCAGGATTTGAACAGGCGGCTGCGAAGTACAGCGGCCGGTTCGGCGGGCTATCAGAAAAGAGCAATTTCAACGTTTTCACTCAGAACTTGTGGTACATGGGCAAGTTGGCGGGCGAGCGGAAACTGCCGACATTGAAGCGGTTGATTGACCATCAGAGCGAGTTTATCAAAGCGTTCGAGGAGATCATCGAGCGACCGAACGAGCAGGAAGAAGCGCTGCGTAACATGACGATTCGTTGCCTCGCATGACTTCGGCCGCGTGGGTGAAGTAATCAGATTCAGATTTCTATCTGCTTGGAATAACGTTGCGCCATTGAAATAGAGGCCGTTTTTCTTTCCCTCCTATGCGAATTTGCCTATTCACTGATAGCTTCTTGCCCTACATTTCTGGGGTCAGCTCTGCGGTCATGAATCAGGCGAATGAGCTTGCAGCGCGTGGACATGAGGTGAGCATCTTTCACCCGAAAGCCATTCGGGAAGACCAGAGGGATGGGATTCCCGGGCTGGATCCGCGAATTAAGTCGTTCGGGCTGCCGTTTTCCGTCCCGATTCCCAACATACCGAAGCTGCGTTTTTCGGTCCCGCTATTCCTGTTCACTTATCGTCGTCTGAGGATTGCCTCACCGGACCTGATTCACGTCCATACCGAGTTTGGTTGTGGACTCGAAGGGATGCTTTTGGGCCGTTGGAAAAAAGTGCCCGTGATTGGGACCTTCCATACTTTTTTCGCTGAGCCTGAGTATTTGAAGCAGTTCCATCTTCCGAATTTTTCGATTACGCGCAAAGCGATGTGGAAGTATTCGGTAACGTTCTACAACCGCTGCAAGCATGTTGTCAGCCCGTCGAAATCGGTTCGGGACAACCTCGTTCAGAGAGGATTGAAGACTCCGGTGACATTGCTCTCCAATGGGATCGACCCGATCGAATTCCGGCCAAAAGAAGAGATCGCCGCGTTCCGACGCTCTATGGGGATCGACGGATTCGCCTTCGTTTATGTGGGGAGGATCTCACCTGAGAAATCCCTAGGAGTATTGCTCGGGGCTTTTTATCGGGTGACCCGTGTCAATCCCGATGTCAAACTCGTGATAGTGGGAGCGGGACCTTCCGATACGGAAATCGACGAGAAGCTTGCGGAATTCGGAATCGAGGACGCAGTGGTGCGCACGGGGCGCATCGAGCGGGATATTTTGATGAAGGAAAATTACCCCCTGCTGGGGGACGTTTTTGTGACCGCTAGCAAGACGGAAAACCAGCCGGTAAGCCTGCTCGAAGCCATGGCCTTCGGCTTGCCTATGGTTGGGCCGCGGGCGAAAGGAATTCCTGAGCTGGTACAAGACGGAAACGACGGATTAATTTTCGAGCCGGACGATGAAGAAGATATGGCAAACGCGATGATACGGCTCATGCAGGACGAACGCTTGAAAAATGAAATGAGCCAGGCGGCATTAGCAAACGCCAGCAGTCACAGCATGGACAAAATCGGGGATCAGCTCGAACAGCTGTATCGGGACGCCATTGGTTCAGGGAAATAAGAGCCGCCCAGTTGATCCGCAAGCGCGAGTCCAGCGAAGCTATAGTCCGGTTGTGTAGCCCAATCGGGATCGAACGGAAGCAACTTCCGGTAATGCGTGTACGCGTTCCAGAATATCCATCGAACTTTGGGGGACTTTAGGAGCCTGAACCGTGAGGCTCTTGATCTTATCGCCTCCGTCGTCGCTGCCCCACTTCCAATCGTATCCTTGTGGTGGAGGATACGAATCCACACCCTCGGTCCTGTCGGATCCCAAAAACCGAAACAGTTTACCTGTCCATTCGATTGGCTCTTGAACGAGGTCTTCATAGCGTATCCAAAAATTTGAGATCCCGTCGTCGGGAAATCGATCAAGCAAATTGGCGTGTACCGGTGCCCAGTATTTGTTGGCGAGCCAATTGTCGATGGACTTGGGCGCCAACGGCTCTGCTTTCCGGAAGACCATTTTACGAAGCGATGCGGTTGTCGTATGGACATCGCGGGCAAGAATCACGTGCTTCACGTCAGGTACGTTGGGGAGCGTCGGGTATCGCTTTGTTTCATTGAACCAGGCCGGACGCTTGAGGACGACAATTCTCTCGTCGCAAAGCGATGCGATCTCGGAAGCGGCTTTTTCCGATTGGAATTTCTGGAAGTTGGTCTCGGGCAGACTTGAAATGTCGGGTGCGGCCGCCATCAGGGCCTTGAGAAGCGTCGAGCCCGAGCGCATGACGCTCAGCTCTAGGGCAATCGTTCTTTCTTGTGGCTCTTTTGTCGAAGACGGCATTACAATGCTCGCATGCAAGGAAGCCGAGGGCTTCTCCACAACAAGAAAATGCTTTAAATTCTCGACGCGCGACTCAGGGTGATCGTTTCTCATGCCACAAACAAATCCAGTTATCAGAAATGTGCTCGCGGATCGCTATGCCTCCGCTGCGATGAAAGAAATATGGTCCGCAGAGGGCCGCGTCGTGATCGAGCGCGACTATTGGATTGCCGTCTTGAAGGCCCAGCGGGAATTGGGGCTCAAGATTCCGCTGAAGGCCATCAAGGCTTACGAATCGGTAAAGAACAAGGTCAACCTGGCTTCAATCGACAAGCGGGAGCGAAAAGTGCTGCATGATGTGAAAGCCCGAATAGAAGAGTTTTCATCGTTGGCGGGCTACGAGTTTGCCCATCTCGGAATGACGAGTCGCGACCTCACAGAGAATGTCGAGCAGCTACAGGTGATTCGCTCCCTTAGGCTGACACGTATCAAAGCGATTGCCTGTTTGAATCGGTTGGCTGAGAGAGCAGCCCAATACAGAAACCTGATGATCACCGCTCGCACTCACAATGTGCCTGCTCAAGCAAGCACTTTGGGAAAGCGATTGGCGATGGCGGGTCAAGAACTGCTAGTTGGTATCGATCGGCTTCACGACCTTACGGAGCGCTACCCCGCACGCGGACTCAAGGGCGCGGTGGGAACGCAGCTGGATCAGCAGACACTTTTTGATGGGGATGCGAGCAAAGTTGCTGCCCTTGAAAAGAAAATCGTCAAGCACCTCGGTTTTGGGGAGGTTCTGTCAAACGTGGGACAAGTCTATCCGCGTAGTGTTGATCTAGATACCGTAACGGCATTGGAACAACTCGCTTCCTCCGCGGTTAATATGACCACTACGGTCCGGCTCATGGCTGGGCAAGGGTTGATGAGCGAAGGATTTTCGAAAGGGCAGGTAGGTTCATCTGTGATGCCACACAAGGTCAATTGCAGAACGAGCGAGCGTATCCATGGATTTGGGACAATTTTGAAGGGCTATGCGGCGATGGCTTCGGGCCTGACGGGAGGTCAATGGAACGAGGGGGATGTTTCTTGCTCGGTCGTCCGTCGAGTCATGCTTCCCGATGCGTTTTTCGCTATTGACGGACTCTTGGAAGCCTTCCTGACGGTTCTGGGCCAAATGCAGGTTTTTGAGCAAGCGATTGAGTCGGAGAACGCGGTACAACTGCCGTTTCTAGCGACAACAACGATTCTGATGGAATCCGTGAAAGCGGGCGCTGGCCGGGAAGGGGCTCATTTGGCGATCAAGGAGAACGCCCTTGCGGCGAGTAAAGAGATTCGCGAGGGACGGCCTGGCGATGCCAATCTTCTCGGTCGACTCGCTGCCGATGAGCGGATCCCGCTCTCACTGATGCAATTGGAAAAGCTGGTCGCCCAGTCGAAGCGATTCGTAGGGGCCGCTCCGAAACAGGTGGACCAATTCAAGCGTGAGGCCGCAAAATGGGTAAAGCGATATCCAGAATCGGTTACGGTAACGCCGGGCAAAATGCTCTAGGACACGTTAGAACCTGATCGGATTTGGCCGCCTTGGGTCAGTCGATGTGGGTTACAATCTCGCACTTGACCGAGTTCGCGAGAAAACACTCTTCATGGGCATTGTGATGGAGCGTCTCGAGCTGTTCGCGCGTAGGGGTTATCCCATCGGCAAACTGAATTATCGGGTATAGGTCTACGCGGCTGATGACCATTTTTCCGTCGGCGTTCTTGCCTAGATGGCCTATCGCGTTGTCTTCGTAGCTCTCAACGGTCAGTTTTTGGAATGAAGCGAGTGCCAGAAAGGTGAGCAGGTGGCAGCTGGAAAGCGATGCTACGAACGCCTGCTCGGGATCAACGCATTCGGGGTCGCCTAGGTACTGGGTCGCTGCAGAGGCCTCCAGTTTCGCTCCGTTCTCGAAGGTCCAGGTGTGGTTTCGGGAGTAGTTCTTGTAACCGAAATCTGCTCCATTTCGGGTCCATACTAGATTGGCCTTGTGTTCCGACATGAATAGAGAATTGCGGACTAAAACGGAGTTTTGCAAGGCAATCGAAATTCGAGTTTCTGCTCCGTTTTCCCTCGAATTGGTCGAATAGAGAAAAAACGGCTGATTCTATCTCAACATGTCTGACAAGCTCCCTATCGGTTGCGCGGAATGCGCAAAAGCCAAGACTGTGCATCTTACACAGATTGTTGGAGGCGATATTAATAAGCTTCACCTGTGTAGCGACTGCCCGTTGACCCAGAAAGTCACGAGTATCGGAGCGGTCAATATTGTGTGCGAAGCAAACCCTGCGATCAGCCTGAGTACGAATGGCATCAAATCCATCGAAAAGGGGCCCTCTTGCCCGGAATGCGGATTTACTCAAGACGCGTTTAAAGAGTCTGGCCGCCTTGGCTGCCCCAGTTGTTACGAGGTATTCTCTTCGACGCTTGAATCGGTTCTGAAGAAGGCCCACCGCGGTGTGAGTCACAAAGGCAAGCGACCGGCAAAGTTTGAAGAGCCAGTGAGCGAAGCGGAGATCGCGGCTCTGAAAACGGAACTTGAGGAGCGAGTGGCGCGAGAAGAATATGAAAAAGCGGCTGAATTACGGGACAAGATATGGGAACTCGAGGCCCGTGTTTCCTAATTAGCGAGATTACTCGATTTGCGGACGTTCCTTTCTACTCGATGGGTTCCGATTGAATGTTGTGTAAATATTGCGACCGAAGCTGAAGTTTATCTTTGGGAAACCAATGAAGTAGTTGGAATCCACGTGTAGAGAATATTAACCCAACTCGACGTTATGCCTGAAATTAGAAAGATCGTAGTACTTGAAGATGACCGGACGACTTGTGCACTGATCGCATCGGTTCTCGAAAAAGCAGGATACGAGGTTTTCCAGGCCCATGAAGGGAGAACTGCGGTTGAATTGGTCTTCAAGGAACGTCCGTCACTTTTCATTTCTGACATTCTCGTTCCGGACATGAACGGGTCGGAAGTCGTGAAGTCGCTCAACAAGTCCAGCTTCGGGGCGGAACTGCCAACCCTCTTCCTTACATCGCTGCTCGACAAGGGTGATGCTGAGGTCACGGAAAAGAAATTGAAAGTCGAGGGCAAGGAATACCCGGCGCTCGCAAAGCCCTTAAAGCCAAAATTGCTTCTCGAGATTGTGACTCGATTGGCGGGTGATCCGGTCATCCCCGATCCGGTAAAAGAAGCGGTCGAAGAGTCGCTTGAAGCCCAAGAGGAAGCGGCGAACGACGTGATCGATTCTGACGACGATGGGTCGGACTCTTTAGAAGAAGGAGGAGAAGGCAATGAATCGGCGGAAGAGAAAGCCGTGGAGGCCTCTTCGGAATAGCGGGAAACAGCTAGGATAGTGAAGTCGCTGGCG
>JAUHWE010000632.1 GCA_030424825.1 Verrucomicrobiia bacterium | reverse complement strand
TTTCGACTTTCATGACCAGATGCATTGCGGAACCCCCATGATCGACTGCTGCGTAGAAATAGTCGATGTTGATATGCGCTTGGGCAAGAGCGTTTGTGATTCGGGCGAGTTGGCCTTTCTGGTCGTTCAGCTTGACCGATATCACGCGTTCGCGTTTGACCTCAAAACCGTTAAGTTTCAATATTCTCTCCGCTTCGTTCGAGTCGTCTGACAGAAATCTAAAATAGCCTCGATCTGCTTCATCGACGGTGGACATTGCGTTCACAGTAATGCCGTTGTCGGATAGCAGGTCGCTGACGCGAGCGATTTCGCTCGGAGCATTGGCGATTTCTATCGAAAGCTGGGTATCAAGATGTCGGTACATAATGCTAAAACTGAGTGTCTCAAAACGATCGCTGGTTCCCAGATATTAATCTGGATCAGCGATTTAAGAAAATGAAAAACCGGGCTCGAACGAGACCGGTTTGTAAGCTAACCTTTTTTCCGGTTGTCTAGTCAAGACGGGATTGAGCGGGGTTCCGTGACTTTTGAAAACTTTGGGAAACACTTTTGTATAATATGTAATCCAAGCACAGTCTACTCTGCGAACAAGGAATAGGATGTTGGTTCCTTTGGTTGGGCCGTTCCTATTTTCCGGTTTTGTAGTTAGGTAAAGTATTTAAGAGAAAGTAATCGAATGGATAGTCGCTGCAAAATCTGGTTAATCGTCTTTTCACTAATTTTTGTTGGTTGCCAGTCTAGCTCAAGCCGCTCGCGCTATCCGATTTCATCAACGGGAATGGCTAAGCAACTGGACGACGGTACGATAATTGATATCCGGGAGGTTGTAATCGACGGTTCTTCCTCAGGCATTGGAGCTTATGGTGGGGCTATTGGAGGAAGCGTTGTCGGGGGAACCGTCGGAGCAGAGATAAGCGGAACCAGCCTAGGGACTGCGGTCGGCGCTGCAGGTGGAATGATCGCGGGGGGCGTGGTAGGGCCGAAGATCGAAAAGGCGTTAACCTCCCAGCGAGCCCAAGAGCTTATTATCCAAATGGACGAAGGGGGGACGATCGTAGTTGTGCAGGAAATTAGGGAGCCAAGGTTCAACATTGGTGATCCAGTGAAGGTTGATTCGAACCTAGCGGGAGCTGCCCGGGTCTTTCATGCGGATGAGGATCCGTATATAGATCCCGATACGGGCGCCTACTTGCCAGAGGGCTTCGAAGCCCCTTAATAGAGAGAGTCAGATTGATAGTATAGTGAACTGAAATAGGATAAAAAGCGGATTTTATGAATCCACAATTCGCAACGAATCGAACAAGTCGTCATTAGAAGGGAACAAGATATGGAACTAAAAAAAATAGGAATCATGGGAGCGCTTTGTTCCGTAATTGTGGCTTTTCAATGTGGGTGTGCATCAGGAGGCGGCTACGAGACTGTGCCTCGCTCGTCTGCGGGTACGACTCAGACTTTGGACCAAGGTACGGTCGTTGGGACACGTGACGTCAGAATCGAAGGAGAGAGCTCTCAATTGGGGCTTTACGGAGGTGGAATCATGGGAAGCGCCGTTGGTTCAACGGTAGGCAGCGGAGACGGACAAGTCCTGGCGAGTGCCGGGGGAGCCGTTGTGGGAGCGGTCGTTGGAAAGCAGGTTGAAAAAGCGATGACTTCGAAGATCGCGCAAGAGATTACGATTGAGATGGATGATGGAAGCACTGTTGTGGTCGTTCAAGAGCTTCAGGAACCGAGGTTTAACACGGGGGATCGTGTTAGTGTGCTAGAAGCTCGCGGCGGATATGCGCGAGTGAGGCATGAGGACTACACGGTATCCACATTTTAGATTCGGGATACAGTATTTTTATAATGGGAGGAGAAAGAGGGGAGGCAAGGGTACGCCTCCCCTTTTTAATTTTTTGATTTGTGAACGAATCAAATGACGGGGCCAACTGTGAATCCTGTATGACGAATTCCTTTTGGCAGAAGGCCCACTTTCAATCTCGAAAAACTAAAGAGAGCAAGGGCTGCCACAAGTTAAAGATCCTGCGAGATCTTTTACTTTGCAAAACAGAAGCGCTCAAGGTAGCTTCGGTTCGATGGGTACTCAGTCGTCAGGTCCGCAGAACCATCTTGCGAAAAGCCGTTCACCCTATTTGCTTCAGCACGTGACCAATCCAGTTGATTGGCATGAATGGGGAAGCGAGGCATTTTGACTGGCAGGGGAGCGCGATGTGCCAATCTTTCTTTCGGTCGGGTATTCAACCTGCCACTGGTGTCATGTTATGGCCCATGAGAGCTTTGAGAATGAAGCGATCGCCGCCAAATTGAATTCCCAGTTTGTGAATATTAAAGTTGATCGGGAAGAACGCCCAGACGTCGACCGAATCTATATGGCCTTTGTTCAGTCGCTGACAGGAAGTGGTGGCTGGCCGATGAGCGTTTGGCTGACTCCCAACCGAGAGCCCTTTTACGGTGGCACCTATTTCCCTCCCGAAAGTCGTTACGGGCGCGTGGGGCTTTCGGAATTGATCGACCGTATTGGAGCGTTGTGGAGGGAGCGTCGCCAAGAGTTGGTCGAGCAAGGAAGAAAGTATGTAGAGACGGTTATTCATGACCCCACGTCGTGTGAAAATAATACGGAATCCCTCAACATGGATGCTCCCAATCAGTGCCTTGAAGAGCTGGTACAGCAGTTTGATGAGGAATGGGGAGGTTTTGGGGGAGCCCCCAAGTTTCCCATGCCAAGCTACTTGAGTTTTCTGCTCGAAATGGCCGACTTCCAGGGTGTGGACGAGGGGACGCGTCGGCTACTAGGGACGACTCTCGACCGTATCGCAGATGGCGGGATTAGAGATTTTCTGGCAGGAGGCTTTCATCGCTATTCGGTCGACCGGTATTGGCACGTGCCTCATTTTGAGAAGATGCTCTATGACCAGGGGCAGCTCGCTTCGGTTTACGCTGAGACGTTTCGGTTGCTAGGCTGTATGGACTATCTAACTACTGCAATCGAAATTACTTCCTATGTGAGCGAGCAGCTCGCTAGCCCCGGGGGAGGAATCTATTCGGCTGAAGACGCGGACAGCCCCTTGCCCGATGATCCTGCTAATAATGGAGAGGGTGCCTTCTATGTTTGGACGGCGAATGAACTAAGGGGTGTATTGGATGAGAAATCCTACTCCGTGATTTGCGCTCTATTTGGGGTAAAAGAAAGCGGAAATGTGCGGCCGGAATCGGATCCGCATGGGGATTTTGAAGGACGAAATGCGCTTATGCGAGTAAAGTCGATCGAGA
>JAUHWE010000631.1 GCA_030424825.1 Verrucomicrobiia bacterium | reverse complement strand
ACGCTGTACCAATCGAGAGGAAAGCAGCGGGGCATTTCTCCCACAAGGGCATTTCTCGACGGCATTCTTAAATACAAGTCTTCCTTTTCGGAACGCGATCGTCCCAAGAACCATTTCATATATGACTTCCAACGCGTGTATCGAGATTTTGTGCACGAGGAGGATAGGGATCACCAAGGGGAGCAATCAGATGGAGCCTTTAGCCGCATGGCTAGCCTCGAATGCCAGATTATGGACTGGGCAGATGATACGGCCTACTGTATCAATGACGTTGTCGATGGCGTTCGGGCTGGTTTCCTTAGCCTGGAGCGGCTTGAGCGATGGGCATCGAGAGAGGGCTTGGATGCGGAATCTCAGCCCTTATTTGACGCGTTTGTTAACGATATTAGAAAGGACCGTCTCGAAGCGGTCTTCGGGATTAAAATCGGAGACTTTATTCGCTCCTGCCGTCTCGTTCCACGGGATACCCCACTGTCGGAGACCACAAATCGGTATGCGTTCTCGTTGGAAGTGAATTCCGAGGCAAAACGAACGGCCCGCTTTTACAAGCGAGTCGCCCTGGATCTAATATTCCGATCAGCCCCTCTCCAGCAGATGGACTATAAGGGGGATCGCGTTTTGGAGGACTTGTTTCGAGCATTGTCGGAATCGTATTTGAAGTCGGAGAAACCGAGATCCAAGATACTTCCGGAGCAACCAGCGATTTGGATGCAACAGGCGGCGGGGGACCCGGAAAGTCAACGACTCGTCGCGCGAGATTTTCTAGCTAGTTTGACGGACGGACAGGCATTGAGAATCCACAAGCGTCTCTACGATCCCGAATACGCTTCGATTATCGACCTGGACTAGGCATCGGGGGGAATGTTTCTTCGGGACCGATCGGTTTTCCAGTCTTATCGCAGCTCCTGACCGGCCTTGGCGAATGCAGAGATTGAGAGGTTCTGCACTGCCCTATTAGTAAGAATCAGTAAATTGTCGGAATCCCCCTAGGGGAGCACTCAAGTAATAGGGGCCATCACCGATGGCAAAATGGGTTCGGCGTCTAGCGGGACTCTCACCGCTGAAATTCCGCTAATTGATTCCATGAAAAGATCCTCAGTACGTTTTTCCCGATTTCTTGCTTCGGAAGAAAATGCGTTTAGCTACCCAGATCGGTGCGGGTGCTCGTTGGAAATTCTAAATCGGGGGGAGACTTGTTAAACGGAATGACCCATCTATCTCTAGCCAAAAAGATTAGCTCAACGGTTTTGTTGATCCTCTTCTTCTTTGTGACCCTGGCTGCCGTTTCGTTCTGGGCGGTTTCGAATCTGAATCAGTCGTTCAGAACCTTTTCCCACAGTGTGGAAGTCGGAAACAAGACGGCGAAGGAAGTCTCTACCGCCCTTACCATGAGGGCGAATGTAGGGGATTTTTTGAGCGATCCAGATCCTGCTCTAGTAGCGAAACACAATCGGATGTTCTCCGTGCTCGACCGAGAATTTAATGAGCTCGTCGAATCCAGTTCGGATTCTGAGCAAAAAGAGCGGCTTCTTTCATCGGCTCAAACCATGAGCGAATACGACCGCGCTTTCCAGGAAGTCGTGAACTTGTCCGCAACGGTACGTCAAATCGTGACGAACGAAGTCCGTCCCGAAAGTGCGGAAATCAGGAAGCGCTTAAAGAACCTTCTTGCCGCAAATCAGGCCAGCGGAGATCTCGCGGGAGCTTTCGCAACCTCCACCGCATTGCAAAGCATGTATGAGGCAGAGTTGGCTGTGAATCGTCTCATCGAGCAATTCGGCGAGGCTGACTTTATAGTAGCGAAAGACAAGGTGAGTCGACTCAATGAACAGCTCAATGACTTGAACCAAAACTACCGAAGGTCTATTGACGACGGTAGCGGTTTGAGGGACCACGTGAAAGAAATGGCTCTCAGTAGGTCTCACCAATTAGCGGAAAGCTATGCGAGGAGTCTCGGCATTCTTGGGGAATCGTTGAAAAGTATTAAATATATAAATACAGAAAGATTGCTGCCGGAGGGTGAGAAATTTGAAGAAACGATCACGCTGGTCCAGCGAAGTATTGCGATGAAGCAAGCGGACCTGCAGGCCCAGGTGACTAGGGTTCAAAGTAAAGCTCGATTTGCGGTTATTGCGATAAGCATTCTTGGATTTGGATTAGGGATTGGGGGAAGTGTTTTGATAATCCGCAATATCACGCGGAGTGTGGGTACCATCGTTCAGCGATTGGAACAGTGTTCACTGGAAACCTTTACCGCATCCCAGCAACTGTTCGCCAATAGCGAGAGTCTAGCCCGGGATTCGTCGGAACAAGCGTCTTCAATTGAGGAGACCAGTTATTCGCTCGAAGCGGTCAATACGATGACGGAGAAGAACGCGGAAAACGCGGAATCGGCGAAGATTCTTGCTCGAGATGCGCGACTTGCCGCGGAGTCTGGAGCGGAATCCATGAAGGACATGATTGTCGCGATGAATGAGATAAAGGATTCCAGTGATAACATCGCGAACATTATCAAGACGATTGACGAAATCGCTTTTCAGACGAACATACTTGCTTTGAATGCAGCAGTTGAAGCCGCCAGAGCAGGGGAGTCTGGAGCAGGTTTTGCTGTAGTTGCAGACGAAGTACGCAGTCTAGCGAACCGGTCCTCGGAAGCGGCATCTGAAACGGCGGTAAAAATCGAAAATTCGGTTGAGAAAAGCAAACGTGGCGTCGAGCTGAATCAGCGAGTGGCTCGGAATCTTCAATCGATTGTAGAGCACACCCAGCACATGGATGAATTGGTCGCTCAGATTTCCGATGCCTCGACGGAGCAGCATCGCGGCGTAGCGCAAATCCAGAATGCGATTTCGAATATGGATGGCGTTACTCAACGCAATGCTTCCGGAGCCGAGGAAACTGCCTCGTCGTCGAGAGTGCTGCTAACGCAGTCGAATGCGATGCAGGGAGCGATTGCGGATCTGGCAACCGTGATTTCAGGGAAGCGGGAAGTGGATGAAAGTCCGGAGTTAGAAGAGGTCTCCTTTTCAGGGTTCGACCAAGTTCCCGTTTTCACGCATCCGAGGAGTGACAATCTATCGCCTTCTCCGAGTCGAAAAGCTGATTCTGTTGGTTCGAACAGAGTTGAGGGAGCGTTTCAGGACGGTTGGGACAACTAATAACGGGGTATCCACTCTGTCTGTCTGAAGCCAATTAGAGAGTGAAACGGGTTCCATGGAAAGAACCTACCCGATGTTGGGGTTTGAGATAGCGCGTTTAAATCCGATAAAGCT
>JAUHWE010000630.1 GCA_030424825.1 Verrucomicrobiia bacterium | reverse complement strand
TGCCGCAGATTCGCTTGCAGCTGAAACCGGCGTCCACGAGGACTTTGCAGTTTTCCGTGATCAAGAGTCCGCTATTGCCGGAACTGCTACTGCCGAGGATCGAGAACTGCATGGACATCGAGGAACACAATGAACGGGGAAGTTTGAAGAACTCAAATGGGAAATCGAGTGGGGACCAAATTTTGTGTGAAGATTTCGTTAGTCGGAAAGCGAAGCGATGAGTTCTAGGGTTCTTTCCTCGTGCTTTTGGAAGGTATCTAGAAAATTTGCGGGAGTTATAGTGCTGCTAGAGAAGAACTTTCGTCCCATTGAATTTCTCAAATGAAACCCCTCCATCGATTCCTTGAAGTCCTTCGCCTGCTCCAAAGCGGATTCGATGGACGCACTCTTCAGGAGCTCCATGTGTTCGTCAAAGAAACGTGCCATTTGGTTGACGCAGTCGTAGGGCATTACGTTGGGCACTCCAAATTTGTTACGTCCTTGGTTTCCGAGAGACGAGTAGTGATTGGCCAAAGCAATCAAATCGGATAGCACCCACTGTTCTATGATTGGAATCGGATCGTAGTTTATCTTGAGTGCTTCGGATACTCTAGACGTGAGTGATCGGTTGGCTGAAAATCCCTCTTTTAACTCTTTGATCGTAGCATTAAGAATAGAGTCAGCCGCGATACAGGTTAGACCAGTGATGACGTGACGCGTGTGCGGCATTAGTTTCCGGTTTGTCTCGAGGAAACCTATCAAGAGATCGATTGCATCCTCTGTTTGTCCATCTGCAAAAAGTAACAGGGCTTTAAATCGATGGATGCGGGAGAGTCTTCGATAGGGCCGAGGAGCGAGTTCGGTAAAACCAAAATTATTAACGCTACTCAGGTCTCCGATCGCATCAAATTCTGTGAGTTGCTGTAGAATTGTGCGATCTTCCTCAATGGAGTTCCAAAGAAGATCGATGCAGTCTCGATTTCCTCTAATGAGCTTTCGTTTCTCGTTGAGCGGGAGGTCTGCCAAATATTGTAAAGTGGTCAATAGATCGAGAATGATCGAGTCGAGGTATTCGGCGTCCGCAGTATCATCGACAATGCCGAAGTTCTCGGGCGTCGGTTTGGTCAAGTGCTTGGCTCCGATTTGCTTCAGCAGGGCGAAGGATTCCTCGGCTCGTGGCGGAGGGGGAAAGCGGCTTTCGTAATCTGTGGTGAATACGAGCGTGCGGTCGTCTAGGTAGATGTAGCTGAAGAGCCAGGAGGTGCTAGCCACGAAAGCGATTCCCAGTAAGACTTTATAGAGTGGTTTTATGGGGGATTAATATTGGAGATTGGATTAAACAACGCGGCACAGCGCGAGCGCTGGCCCTACGGGATTGGGTTGTGAGTAGCACTCGTCCGGTTGGAGAAGAGAGAGAAAATCACAGTCGCCTTCAGAGACTACTTAACTTCTGTTTGCGCAGTCGTTCTCTGCGCTGGACGAAGAAGTAGATGATGGCTCCGAGCAGTTGGGTGAAAATGATCACCAGGACCCAGATGAGCTTGTTGTTTCCTTCGTCCGATTCGTGCTTGATGCAATCAACCAGCATCCAAATCCAGAAGGCAAGGAGGGAAAACCCCACGATTCCCATGCACATGAAGAGGAAAATGGGAAGAATGAGAGAAATGTCTTGGGCGGAGGATTCCATGGTTTGTTTTAAATTTAGTCGAAGGATGGAGCGCGAGAGGGCGGCTGGGGGATATCAGTGGGAGTTTCCGTCATTCTCCAGCGAGACGAGGAAAATTCAAGGGAAAGAACACGGGATGGGGCTAAGAGTCGTGTTAAAACCGCTTCGATAGGAATCAGGAAATCCATCTCTGTCGCTACTCTCGTAGAACAGGCTATGCTTGCCTTTTTTTTTCGGGGGTATCTAGTGGCGGATTGCTAATTTCGGATCGTGGCGGGTTTGGCAGATTGCTGGCGAATTCGCGACGAATTGAGGGCGAGAGCCTTCAATCGGGTAGTGGAGATGATTACTTCGCTGCTCAGTCGAATGACCGCATTCTGTAAGTCCATGTCCACCAAAGATAAGTCAAAAATGTATCTGCATAAGACCGAAGCCGACGCGAAGGCTCCGATTGCCCGTGCGTACGATGCTTCGTTTCGTCCATCCGAGGAGTACCGCGAGTCGATGCCGGATATCATGGACTCGGTGGAGTCGATGCAGGGGGAGGCGGTTCCGATTCAGCAAGTGGGGGTGTCGAACTTTCGTTTGCCGCTGAAGTATCGGCGCCTCGATGGAAGCACGATCGAACTTGAAACCAGCGTGGTGGGGACCGTTTCTTTGGAAGCGAGCCTGAAGGGAATCAATATGTCCCGGATCATGCGTTCGTTTTACGAGCTCAAGGACGAAGCCTTCACCTTGGATACCATTAAGCAGGTGCTGGATAAATTTCGGGCAAAGGTGGTGAGCCTTGATGCTCGGGTGGCATTGCGGTTCAACTACCCAATTTCCCAGGAAAGTTTGAGAAGTGGGCTGAGCGGATACCAGTATTACCAGAGCGCGTTTGAGGGCAGCATATCGAAAACGGGCGTATTCGAGAGACGTATTGTTTTCGATTTCGTCTATTCATCGGCCTGTCCTTGTTCTGCGGAGCTGGCGGAACATGCCCGTGATACGCGGGACGCTTATTCTATCCCGCATTCCCAGCGAAGCAAAGCGCGGATATGGGTTACGCTGGCGGACGGTGCGAATTTGTCATTGGAGGAGATCCAGGAGCACTGTGTGAATGGGCTGAAGACCGAAACCCAGGTCATGGTCAAACGAGAGGACGAGCAGGCCTTTGCCGAGCTGAATGGAGCCTACATTAAATTTGTCGAGGACGCGGCTCGCTCGATTTTCAAAGAGCTGAACGCCGACGCCCGGATCGCAGACTTCCAAATCGCCTGTTCGCATTTGGAGTCCCTGCATTCGCATGACGCCGTTTCGGTGATTTGCAAAGGGGTTGATGGGGGCTATCAGGCAGATTTCTCGGATTTCAATGATTTGATCTGCTAGCGGCCCCAACAAAATGCTCCTTTTTCTGGAAGACGACAACAATGAGTTGCGGACTTCCCCTGATTCCTCCACTTTAACTGGTCCCATAATTTGCTAAAATGTCACTGACGACGATTGAAACGCCGTTCTCAGAAACGGAAATTGAAACCGAGGCGGAGCGTTTGCTCGCAAAGCTCATGCACGTGGAGTGCGACTCTCGGCATTCGTGGAACATCGAGACCTGTCGCTCGATTGCGCCGCTGACCTTGGAGATCAACG
>JAUHWE010000629.1 GCA_030424825.1 Verrucomicrobiia bacterium | reverse complement strand
GCATTTGTGTAGACTCTCTGGCATCGCCGGTTAGGCGAGAGCGGCTCGCTCCGCAGGGCGAGTGCTGGCCCTACGGAGCGACCTTCCAAAGGAAAAAGGCTCTAGACCGAAGAGACAATCCGTAACCCCGATAGGGCAATGGGAGACTCCGCTTTTTACGGCTCCTCTACCGTCTCTATCACTTTCAGTTCGCCCGTCTCTACCTCTCCTGGCCCGACATGCGTATTCACTTTACCCAGTTTGCCATCTAGATTGGTCCCAAAGTAATTGGCCGCGCCGCGACTCAACGCAAAGTGGGCCTCGTCGAATCCTTGCTTCACCGCATCTAAGCTGAACCTCGTGCTCCAGAGCAGCTTCTTCTCTCCCGTCTTTCTCAGCAATTGCCAATCAAACGCGGAAAGAATCATGAAGTACCGCTCGTTTTGCAGCATTTCCTGCAATTCAAATTGGTCTTGGGTACCTAAGTCTCTCCTTCTCAGCGCTCGATCAAATCCGATGAGTGCGGCATTGCTCTGCTCCCGGTAGGAATACCCACCCTCTTCGAGAACCGACCCGGGAGCGCCATCAAGGAATGCATCAGATTCCGCGTCCTCCTCAGTCGCCACATCTTCATCATCGGTCGGGAAAAGCTCGTCGAAATCAGCTTGGATTTGGGTGATTCCCCAGTTCACGATTATCAAGAGGTCGCCCTCCTCTTTCGCTTGTGCGGGATAGTAGTTTCTCGACCTTAATTGCTGGGCCAAGTTCTGCGCCACCTCCAAAAACGGAACCTTGTTCAAAGACCTATCATTTATGTATCCTCCAATCAGCTTTCCCTGGACCAAATGATACGTTTCAGGAAGGAGACCTTCATCGGTTTCTTTTGCTTGGAGATAGTCCGTTTCCGCAAAGGAATCGACGAGAACTCGAGCCCTTTTCTCAGCTGCCATCAGATTCGAACCCAGAAACGCAGCTCCCATCACAAATCCTCCCACCAACAACAATCCACGACGGAATGAGCTGCGAAGAACGCTCAGTCGTCGGTCAATGTTTCGAACTGGAAACATAACACTGTAGGACTCCTCTGACCCCAAGAAAGTTACAGGTACAACGAACTTAGGGGGAGACGACTCCGATTAAGAGACCAAATGAAGCGGATCCCACTTGAGGCAGTAAACGGCGATCTCGTCCCCTAGAAGAAACGCCTTTCCTGAAGGGAAGGTCACTAATCTTCTAATCCAATTTTCTCGAGGATTCGCTGAAGATCATCATTTCCCGTGTATTCGATGACGATTTTCCCCTTCTTTGGATGGTGCTTCAGGGCCACTTTCGAGCTCAGGTAGGACATCAAACGCTTTTCGATATCTTCAACGGCGGCCGCTTCCCCATCGGGAACCTCTCGAGCGGGACCGGATTTGGACTTGCCCGATTTGCGAATCGAATGCACGAGATCTTCGGCTCCTCGGACGCTGACACCATCTTCAATGATTCTGCGAGCCAGGAGTGATTGCTCCTGCTTGCTTTCGATACCCAAAAGCACCTTGGCATGCCCCGTTGACAACATCTGTGACGATAAATACCCACGAACTTCTTCGGGCAACGAGAGTAAGCGAAGGGAATTCGCAATCGTCGCCCGCCCCCTTCCGACACGTTCGGCAACCTGTTCCTGAGTCAGATCAAAATCCCTAACTAAACTGGCATAGCCCATCGCCTCTTCAATCGGGTTCAGGTTTTCGCGCTGCAGATTCTCAATCAACGCCATAGACGCAGCGGACGAGTCTCCCGCTTCCAAAATTCGGGCAGGGATCGTCTTAAGCTTCAAGAGCTGAAAAGCCCGCCAACGGCGCTCACCGGCAATCAATTGATAGGAACCGTTCACTTCCCGAACGACAACCGGCTGGATCAGCCCTTCGCTCTGAATGCTCTCAGCGAGATCGACTAATTGGCTTTTTTCAAACTCCTTTCGAGGCTGGTACGGATTCGGCTCGATTTTCCCGATTGGCAACTCGAGGTAATCCGGGCGAGCTCCTTCGACCGCAAACCCTTTTTTCGCAGCTGACTTGGTAGCCGCTTTCCTGGCCGAAGAATCCGAAGCCGAAGCGGCCACTTTCTTGGCGACTGACTTATTGTCCTTCGAACTGGAATTTGTGGAGCCTCCGGAAATAAGGCCCGCCAAGCCTTTGCCGAGTCGAGATTTGGGTTTCGCCATAACGTAAAGAAATATTACTCGTGGGGTATGAACAGCGTTCGGCCAACCTGCAAGTATTTGGGGTGGGAAATCTCATTGGCATTCTGGATCCAATCCCGGGTTGAACCAAATTTGGAGGCGATCCCTGAAATGGTGTCTCCACTGCGCACCGTATAAGTTGTTCCAGTCTTCGGGAAGTTATTGTGAAACGATTTTAGAACGTCCGGATCCGCTTTAACCGGTGGGGGAGGCAGCCCTCCGATACTTTTCTTGATGCTGTCGGCAAAGCTCGTGATCTGATTGGTCACCTGCAATACGATTTCGCTTTTCATCTTTTCGTCACGGAGCTCGAGGGAAGCGACCGCTTGCGCAATGGCCTGGTTTAGCTGACCAACCGTCGCCAACTGCCCCATGCTGCTGTCAATACGTGTTTCATAAGAGCCCACTTGCTGGCGAAGCTGGTTATTCTCCCTTCGCATATTGTCGATCTCCACCCGCATAGATCTAATGGATTCCTCGAGGATTCGAATATCCTCGACCAAATTGGCAACCTGGTACGCCAAGTTACTGGTCTGGGCAAATACAGAGCCCTGTCCAATAAGCAGACACAGGAACCCAGCCCAGACGGTTCGTGCTAGTTTACTATAAACGATTCCGCCCATTTGGAAATCGTGGAAAAAATGAGGTCGGAAAACAAGCATCAACCCCCATTTGAATGGGAAACAATTGTTAAGCTTCCTTCAAGAATGCTGGTTCGACACTAAACCCGACATTTCAACCGAATCCAGAATAGTCCCCACCGGAAGATCAAATCCGCGGACAAAACTCTGCGCATCTAGCATTTTGCCTCCAGGACGCTGCAATCTTTTTAGAAACAGAACGCCAGATCCGCAAGCAACCGCTAGCCCCTTCGAGCTCAAGCCAATCACTTGGCCCGCAACTCCTTCAGCATCTTCGTCCTCGAAGTCAGCAAGGCCCACTTTAATCGTCGACTCCCTGAAATCAAATCGGGTACCCGGCCAAGGAAATAGTCCATTTATTCTCCGGGATACTTCTGCTGCGGCCCTTCCAAAGTCGATTGTTCCATCCTCCTTAGCTAGTTTCCTCACATAGGAGACT
>JAUHWE010000628.1 GCA_030424825.1 Verrucomicrobiia bacterium | reverse complement strand
TCATCCAATCGGGTCAACGTCTCGACGATCACGATTTCTTTTCCGAGCAAGACATGGTGCACCTCATACCAGTCCTGGCTTGGAGTGGGCGTATCCATTCCAATCATGCGGATTTCGCGCGAGGCCAAATACTCACTCGCCGCCAAGGTCATGGATGGAAATTCCGTAAAGAAATTGTCCGCCCCAAAATTGCGGTGCCAGCCGGTTTCATAAATGATCTTAGCTCCCGGCACGAGATGATCCTCGAACCGCTCAAAATCCTCCACTCCAATCTCCTCTTTCGCCTCCTTCGGAATCCTTAGCAATCGAGCCGGTCCGTAAAACCAATCGAGCGGCATTTGATCGATCGTCTTCCCGTCATCGATAAAGTGGTACATCGCATCCAAATGGGTCCCCTGGTGAGAGCTCATGGAAATTTGCGAAATATTGTACCGCAATGTGCGGGTGTTCCCATGCGGGATGATGCTCAGTTTCGGATCGAACGGAAAGGTCTGCTGACCATGCTCAAGCGGGTGGGATAAATCGATTAGCTTCATAAATTGCCATTAAGGTATACAGAACCACTGTTCGCGTCAACGAGCCAAGTATCCGCCATCCACGACTAAGTCGCTTCCGGTCATAAAAGACGACTCGTCACTCGCTAAAAACGCGACTGCCGCAGCGACTTCCTCCGGACGCCCTTGCCTCCCCATGAGATGCATTGCCGACGCCTTCTCATTTTCTTCCTCCTCATCCAATCCTAAGTCCTTACACGAGTTAATAAAAGCGCTCGTGTAGATATATCCCGGGCATACCGTGTTCACCCGAATATTCGATTCCGCCAAATCCGTTGCCCACCCGCGAGTCAATCCGCGTACCGCGAACTTGGTCGCCGTGTAAGTGCTAAAATGCGGCTGTCCTACGAAACCGCTCACCGAGGAAAAATTGACGATGCTTCCCCCACCCTCGTGCTTCATTTGAGGGACCACGTATTTCGCCATTAATGACGCTCCGCGAATATTGACCCGCGTCATCGTATCCCAGTCGTCCGGCGACGCTTCGATTCCTTTCAAGATGAACCGAGCCGCCGCATTTACCAGAATACTGGCAGGTCCTAATGTATTCATAACGTTACGGCAGACATTCTCGATTTCCGCCTCATCGAGCAGATCCACTTTCCAGCTCCTACAACCAATCGACTCTGCTCGATTTGCATCCACCTTCACATCCAGCAGCGCTACCGAACACCCCTCCTCCACTAACCGCTTTCCCGTCGCGAATCCTAGATCTCCCAAGCCTCCCGCAACAATCGCTACTTTTTTATCCAGTCCACGCATATCTCTATCATCTCCTCTCTATTTGAGCTATTTCCGCTGTTCGACAATTCGCATTCAATGCATCACATTCCAAGCCAGCCCGTCCATTCTCCCGACTCCGACTCGCCGCATTCTTCGTCTCAATCGCTGGACATCAAATCGCAGTCGACCCACCCCCACGAAAACGGGATGGGTAGGCACGTCGATAATGGGACTCATGTAGCTACGTTTAATGGGATCGGGTGTTTAGGAGTAGCGGAGAACCTTCAGTACATCCCCTGCGCCAATCGAAGGTAAGGAAACGCCAGGCTTACCGTAAACCCAATGGGTCTTTCTCAAAAAATCATGGGGCCGCAAGCTGGCATTGCTATCACACTTTTCGGGATCGGTCCCCTAGATTCATGGATTCTTGTAGGGGCGCCGCTTACGGGGGCCGCATCGTTAGAGTTCTAGCCTATTGAGCGGCGCCGCTTGCGAAGGCCCTACGAGACAATCGACTTAACCGCTTCAATGACCCGGGCGCAATCCTCCGGAGAATTGTAGATATGCGGCGATACCCGTACCGCGTTGAGATCACATTCGGTAACACGTCGGCAACGTAGCTTGTAGTCACGCGACAGAGCATTGTTGAGCGGATCGAATGACACTTTCGAGCTCTTGAACGTGATGATAGACCGTCTCATGCGAGGATCGGACGGGGTCAGTACCGAAATGCTGTCGATTGCCTCAAGCCCTTTGTAGAGCTGGTCCACGAGCCCCGATCCATACGCTTCAATGCGTTCAACTCCAATTCGAGTTTGAAAGTTGACGGCCACCCTCAATCCTTCGACTAACTCAGTATTGCGCGTCCCATACTCATACCGACGCGCCCCAGGGAGGAAAACGATATCGTCCGGCAAGGCATAAGAGGCCGAAGAATGGCCGCCCACATGGGTCGCCGCGACTTCGTCGACTCGCTTCGGGTCGATAAATAAAATCCCGGTCCCGCGCGGTCCTCCCATCCACTTATGACCGCTGGTAGCGTAGGAATCGCACCCAATTTCGGACAGGTTGATCGGGATCATTCCTGCACTCTGAGCGCCGTCAATGTGAAACCAAATGCCCTTTGATCGTGCCACTCTAGCTATCGCCTTCACATCCATCAAGATTCCGGTGGGGGCGGTAATGTGGCTCACCTGAATCACTCGCGTGCGCGGTGTAATGAGTGACTCAATACGATCAAAATTGCCTTCCGGGGAGTGCGGGTCCGGCTCGAACACCTTGACTCGAATTCCATCGTGCTTACTCCGGCTTAACCAAGGGAAGGAACCGCCGGGATGGGCGTGCGATTCGAAAATCACCTCGTCCCCACGCTTCAAATCAAGCCCGGCCGCGATGATCGAATTCGACTCAGTGGCGTTTCGAGTAAAGCAGATCGAGTTCAATCCAGTTCCTAGATAGCGGGCCACAGCTTCCCGAGCCTCATCCATCAGGGCGTGCCCGGTTTCCGAGATGCGCTGAAGCTCCGCAGATTTCTCAGTCACAGCATCCGTAACAATCTTCGGAGCGGGCCCGAGTCCTCCACAATTTAAATACACCCGATCAGGCGTGAGCGAATAGGATTTTCTCACAAAGGCCCAAAAACGAGAGGGGGCACTGGGATCGAAGACAGGAAACTCCTCCGCATCCTGCCTACTGCTCCCGCATCCGGTGGCCCAAATAGCTGACGAGCCTAGTCCGAGAGTCGCGACGAAGTCCTTTCTATTCATTGGCATAGCTTAATACGCAAAATTCTCTCCGCTCTGGCAATTGGATAACGCAAATTCCTTCCGAATCGCCGTGTCGATTCGTAGACGAGAGGACGCTTCTCAATTGACTACAAGCTCGCCCGCGTCACAGAGTCTACTTTGTCCGGAGCCTCACAAAATTTTCCTTCGAAGGCCGTATAGCCACTGACATCCCGCTCGCGGGGAAGGATCGCCCAAGGCGCTCCTGTTTCGCGGAAAGGACGACGATCG
>JAUHWE010000627.1 GCA_030424825.1 Verrucomicrobiia bacterium | reverse complement strand
TGTGCCGGTCACAACGATATTCTTGCGCTTTGACAATACGAATTGACTGAGGACGCCCGGAAGCGAAATAAAGGGAATCGACCGAGACTCCAGCAGAAACTCGACTTCTTCGTTGCCTCGCGAAAACGCATTCCCAACCACGACCAGATCGACATTGAGCTTCTCCAACCGTTCAACGTTGTAACCTTGGAGCACTTCGATGCCTGCTTCGGAAAGCATGTCGCTCATCGGCGGATACACCGACTGGTCTGACCCAATCACTTCGTGTCCCAAATCTCGCAGCAGCAAGGCCGCGTTCCCCATCGCGGTTCCAGCTACTCCCAGGAAATAAATTCGCATCACGGCACCATAGGAGTTGGTTCCAGCTCATCAACCAAGTTCTTTACTCAATGCCGCTTTTAATCATCCCTCGTTGGAAGGTCGACAATCCAGGAAATGATCGAATCGATTTCATCCCTCGAAAGTTCTTTCGTGCCTTCGTAATCCCCGTGATCCCGCTTATCCGTCTGAAAATTCTCGATTTGCTTGAGCAAATACCAGTCTTGCTGACTGGTCAGAGGTGGGGCCCGCAAAGTTCGATCGCCCATTGCATCTTCTTTGTGGCATTGCGAGCAATGGCGCTGATAGAGCATTTCCGATCCTTTGATATTTTGAGTAGCTGTCGTTTTCCGCCTTGGGTTTGGGTCGAGGGTCTCGATGTGTCTACCGACAAACGCAATGGTCCGCTCATCCAAAACAACGGCGTTCGCCTGCATGAGCTTGCCGGGAGCATCCGCGCTGTGAAACCCGCGTTGGTCGCTTCGAAACTTGCGCAATTGATCCGTAACATACCACCGTGGCAGCCCAGCGATCGAAGGGGCATTCATCGCCTGAATACCCAAACCGGTCTCGAGATGACAGGCCATACACTGGTCTCGAAAAACCTCGAATCCAGGATCCGCTTCAGTTTGGAAGTCGTCAGCTGAAACCGGAAATCCACAAACGATAGCGAGCGCCGTTGAAATTCTTAGCCTCATAGAATCAAATTCTCACAGATGGCGTATCTAGGACAAAAAAACTTGCTACGGCAAACATCCATTCGCGATTGCCCAACCAAGGAGTATTTCGATGCCCAATACCCCCTTTTCCTCGCAGGAACCTTGCCTTGACCAGACTGATCATTCCCTATTCAAAAGGCTGCCACGAATCAGCCCCTCCTCGATGCTATTCTTCAGTCCACTATTTCTATTCGTATTCCTCCCGATTGTCTGGATTGTTTTCATGGCAATCGGTTCGCGAGTCCCTGCATGGACATCGATTTGCTGGCTGCTTGTTTGTTCATGGGTATTCTACGCTTGGGCCTATCCCGTCCACCTGCTCTGGCTCATGGGTTCGATCGCTGCGAACTATCTCTGTTCCGTAGCAATCGAACGAACCGCTCAATCCCAAGTGGCCAAACGCTATCTCGTTGCCGGCATCACGGCCAATCTACTCCTATTGGGGGGCTTCAAATACTCCGGTTTTGCGACCGAATCGGTGGCCACTCTCTTCGGACTCTCGCTCACCCCACCGTCGTTTCTCCTTCCACTCGCGATCTCGTTTTTCACCTTTCAGCAGATTTCCTATCTCGTCATTACCTATCGGGAAAAACGCCTAATCGCTAAACCCCACGAGTACGCGCTCTACGTTTCCTTTTTTCCCCAGCTAATCGCCGGGCCAATCGTCCAGCCGGACGAAATGATCCCGCAATTGCAGACGAAGCGATTTGGGCGACCTTCACTGGACGATATCGGGCTCGGAATCAGTCTATTCACCATCGGGCTCGGGAAGAAAATTCTACTCGCTGACAACCTAGCTCCCATCGCCGATTCCGCGTTCGCACTGAGTGCCCAAGGGGAAAGCCTTTCCGCATTCACCGCTTGGCTGGGGCTCTTCGCTTTCTCTCTGCAGATCTATTTCGACTTTTCCGCCTACTCGGAAATGGCTCTGGGGCTGGGCCGCTTTTTTGGCATTCGTCTTCCAGAAAACTTCGCATCACCGTATCGAGCTACGAGCATCATTGATTTCTGGAGACGGTGGCATGTGACCCTTTCCTCTTTCTTCAAGAAGTTCCTATACATACCGCTCGGTGGCAGCCGCAGCGGGTTTTTCCGAAAGTACTCAAACTTGATTCTGACGATGACGATTGCCGGACTCTGGCACGGCGCGAACTACACGTTCCTGCTTTGGGGCCTCGCCCATGGCACGCTTCTGGCAATCAACCACCTTTGGAAAAACAGCCGAATCAAGCTCCCGACCGAACTCTCATGGGGGCTGACGTTTTTGAGCGTGACACTGTGCTGGACACTTTTCCGAGCAGAAAATTTAAACGAATCAGTCCATTACTTTCACGCGCTCTTCGGCGAGTTCGGATGGCTTACTACAGAGAGTGTCCCTCTAAACGAGTTTCTCAAAACGCTCGAACCAATGGAATCCTGGAAACCGGTTCACTATGCGATCCATTTCCTCGAATGGTATCCGGGCCTCATCAACGGGGTTCATGTTGGTCACTTCTTTTTCTCCGACATCGTGCTGTCGTCTCTTCAAGTTCTCGCAGCGTTCACATTGGTTCTGCTCTTTCCCCGTCCCCTCTCCTGGCTCACTCACCCGCTCAACGAGATTCCTGTATTCAGAAAGCGGGCTACGATCCTGACGGCTACCATCATTGTAATAATCATTATTCAAAGCGGCACTTTCCAGACAACCCCCTTTATCTATTTCCGATTCTGACCATGACCGCTAAGAAATTCATAGTCTGGTTTCTCCTCTCGCTATCTGCAGCGCTCGGCATCGCTGTGATTCTTTTCTATGTTCATCTCGGCATGCCTTGGTGGCCCCATCATTTAAATCGCGAAGTTCGGATCGCCAAACACTACATTGCGGAATCTGCAGAAGGACCCACTATTTGGCTACAAGGAGGGTCCAGCACTTGGTTCGGGTTCGATTCGCCCCAATTACAGGAGGAGACAGGATATGATGTGGTCAATCTTGCTTTCAACATCAATATGCCTCTTGAGTTTTGCTTCGACGAGATCCGGCGTTTCGCCAAACCGGGTGACGTGGCGATCCTGGGACTGGAGAACTCTATGTATTTTCGGAGCAACTACTCCAGTTACGCGGCGGACGAAATCACGATCTGGGCACCGGAATTCTTCTGGAGCCTATCCTTTCGACGCAAAGCCCAGTTTCTGAAAAGCCTGCCCTGGCGAAAAGTCCTAGCCGGGGACATCGTTCGACTCGGCCAGCTGACTGGCGACTTCGACAAACACCTAAAACCG
>JAUHWE010000626.1 GCA_030424825.1 Verrucomicrobiia bacterium | reverse complement strand
AATGACACGGAAGAGTGCGTTCGATTGATCGATCAAGGCATCAACGCGTTTGTGGGCGATCCTAGCCATGAGTCGACTTATAAGCGCCTCCGATTGGACCAAGCGGCGATTGTTGCGTTGACGGGACAGGACTTTGAGAATGCGCGGCTGGCGTTTACGATTCGGGCACTCAATCCACAAATTCCGATTATCTCGTCTGCCGATTCAAAGTCCTCCAGCGAAGTGATCCGCCTTTCCGGCGCGAACAAGTCGTTTCAGCTGGGAAACATTGTGGGAGAGGCGTTAGCCCGTCGCGCCTACGGGGGCGACTCGCTTGGGCATGTGGTAGCCAGCTTTGATGAACTGCTCATTGTAGAAGCGGTAGCGGACTCACCTGAACTCGAAGGTAAAACACTTGCAGAGGCAGATCTTCGGAAGAACGCGGGTGTGAATGTAATTGGATTTTGGGAACGAGGTGAGTTTACGATTGCTGCCCCCAACGCGGTGATCAATCCCAACTCAGTATTGCTTCTGGCCGGGTCTGAGGAGTCTCTGGCCCGGTTCGATTCCCGCTACCGTAACGCAGACAGTAGTGAGGGGCATACGATCGTTATCGGAGCGGGACGGGTAGGCACTTCCGTTTGCGAAACGCTGGCATCGCACAATGCCGAGTACAAGGTCGTTGACCGTTCTCCCCATGCCGTTAAATCGTTTGGTGACAGGGGAGTGACGGGTGACGCTTCTACCTTCGAGACTTTGAACAAGGCAGGCATCATTGAGGCCCGCACGGTCATCATCACCTCGCATGACGACGACCTGGAAGTCTATTTGACGATTTTCTGCCGAAAGCTACGTCCGGATATACAAATCATTTGCCGCGCTACCGAAGTGAGGACGATTGCAGAGCTGCACCGGGCGGGGGCCGATATCGTGCTTTCCTACGCGTCTATGGGAGCAAACATCATCTTCAATTTCCTTAAGCACAGCGATATCCTTATGGTCGCGGAAGGTCTGAATGTATTTAAAGTAAAAGCGCCAGAAACCTTGCATGGAAAAACGCTTAGCGAATTGAATTTGCGCGTAAGCACCGGTTGCAATGTCATCGCAATTCGAGGCTCTGAAGGTCTGCAGGCGCCACCGCGACCGAGTATTCCCATCAAGCCTGACGATGAATTGATCCTCATTAGTGATACGGAATCCGAGCGACTTTTTTGCGAACTCCATGCTCCTTCCATTAGTGAAGGAAGCTAGTTTTAGAATCGGGCGCCTCAAACCTGGATCGAACTGACCCATTGGCGATGATAGGCTGCTGGTCCCAAATGATGACAAGATAGCGGCTTACAGGATGGTAAGACCAGATAGTCGCGTGAGTGGATGTTTGAAGATTGCGCAATTCTACTGGGTCGTGCACGATTCCGAACCGCAATTCTCTTCGATTGAGACGAAACCAGGTAGGCCACATTATTGAAATGGGAATCATTGCTAAAAATCTGATTGGATTGGTTGCAGGCTTGGTGTGCGGGAGCCTGGTAAATATTCTTCTGGTGAACATGGGCCCATATGTGATCCCACTACCTGAAGGAGCAGACATTTCGACCATGGAAGGCCTTCGGGAATCCATGCCGCTTTTTAAGCCGGCTAATTTTGTCTTCCCCTTTTTGGGGCATGCATTGGGAACGCTTGCAGGGGCATTTCTCGTCGCGAAAATCGCTTCCACGCATCAGATGAAGTTTGCCCTTGTTGTTGGCGCGTTTTTTTTGATGGGAGGGATCGTTATGGTGAAGCAACTAGGGGGCCCTGTTGGATTTGCTGTAGTGGATCTTGTTTTCGCCTACCTCCCAATGGGTTACCTAGGAGGGCTTCTCGCCACTCGGAAAAAGATTACTCGCTCTCTTGCTGATTCTTGAAAATCGTATCCAGTAAAACGTTTCGCGCTTCGCCAGAGATCCTGTGGCAAATTGTCCATGATCCGGCAAACATGCCGGCTTGGAATGAGAAATGCGTGGAATGTGTCAGCTCCGGAATTGGGGAAGGAAGTCGCTTCAAGGCTGTATTCGAAATGTCAGGAAAGCGAAGCGACGCTCAAGGGGAAGTGATCGAATACGTCCTCCACCAGCGGATTCGTTATCGATACCAGTATGTAGATGACTCTAAAGCAGGAAGCGTGGAAGAGACGTACCATATTTTAAGAGTAGACCGAGATCATTCAACGATAGAGCACGTGGTAAATTTGAAGAATGCGGCGTTGCCCTTTTGGGTGAAGATACTGGCAGCCGTCTTAGGAAAAATCGGAAGAAAGATGGGAAAGGGACCTCTTGATGGAATCGAGGAACTGATTGAAAGCAGCTAAACCGAGAAAATCTCATATTCCACCCATTCGCTAGTCTCCCATGTCGAAGAGCTCTAGCAGGACGACTCCGCTTTGGCCCGATTCGCTGCTAGCTTGGACGGTGTATAGACCGGGATTTAAAGGGACAACGAGAACGGCGTCGTCACTCGACTCGTCCAGCGGGGAGGCATGAGCACGATCGAAAAAGTGCTGCATGAGGGAGGAACCATCCCATCCCTTGTTTGAGGCGATCACCTTTCCATCTTGGTAAAGCGTTAGAACGGGATCTGCCATCGGATTCGTCACGCCGCGATCTATGAGACTGGGCCCGATCGCTCGGATCAAAATGGACCGAACCGTTTCCCCTTCGAGAACGAACCCTCCGATGAGTGATTTTTCGCCTTCAGAGGCGAGGGCTCGGGTGGAGAGGTTCACGAACTCGTAGTTGGCTCCCTCAATGCGATAGGCTTCGATCAGGGCAATCCCGCCATCTTCGTCTTGCACATTAAGAAATGAAACCGCGTTTGATTGCGGCGTTCCCAGAATCGCTGCGTCCGCGCTCAATGGCTCCAACTCGAACGCTCCGACCGCTTCGAATGCATCCGCGAGAGCAACGTTGCCTTCCCAATTCTCGTTGGAGTACAACACCTGTTCATCATGTAAGTATTCGATCCGCGGATTCGCGGCGAAGTCTGTGACCCCTTGGTCTTCTAACCCCGGGCCGATTCCTCGAAAAACGATGTTGTCCGACTCCAAGTCCCCCTCGCTTTCGAACGCGACAATACCCGCAATCATAGTCTCTTCGCCTGTCGAGGCCCAACCCCTAGTCGATAGGTTCACCAGTCGAGTGCTGTCTACCCAGGGAGCGATTTCGGAAATGGCTAGATTACCGATTCCGTGGGCGATTATCCGGCCATGAGCGAAAGTGAAGCCTTCGTATCCCCCGCTGTGGCGCGTAAGCAGCCCCTCCTCGCTAAAAGCTTCGATTTCTC
>JAUHWE010000625.1 GCA_030424825.1 Verrucomicrobiia bacterium | reverse complement strand
GACGTTAGCCTGCGGCGTGTTTCTAGTGGTTTCGGTTGCGGCCTTCCGGAAAGAGAAGGACACGAGTGGAAATGATCCAAAAAATGGATATGGAGGGTACACCTATTGGGCGGAAACCTCCATCCCATTGAGTGATCCAAATGACTACTCAGGAACTGACAATCTGTTTGGGCTCGAAGGCGAGAACACGATCACTCCCATTCGCGTTGGCCAAGGGGATGATGCCAGCTGCTTCAATTTAAACCAAACAGCGAATCCTCGACTACTCGCTTTGGACAGCGCCACTTTGGCTGACCGCGGCGCTTTTACCTTCCATTCGATCCGAGAGGGTTTGGATGCTGAAAAGGGCTGGAAACTATTAAAAGAAAGTACCGACGATTCGGTAGTGCCGGCCTTTGTCGATAGTGCGACCTTGCAGTGGGCGTTAAAGCGAAAGCTAGGTGATCGGCTGGTCTATTTAGACGATGCGGGGAATCGCTTTGAGGTCGAATTGATTGGCGCGATCAGTGATACCGTCTTCCAGGGCAGCGTGATTCTCGATGAAGATGTGTTTTTAGAAAAGTATCCCCAACATGAGGGATACGAGCTTTTCCTGCTCGATTCTTGGGACGGCGATATTGAAAAGAACCGTGCTCGGATCGAGTCGGTCCTCAGTTCCTGGGGAGCACAGGTTGAGATCGCGTCGGACCGGCTTCAGTCGTTTCACGAGGTTGAGAACACTTACATCGCCATCTTCCATGTTCTGGGGGGTCTAGGGGTGATTTTGGGAAGCGCTGGATTGGGAGTGGTAGTCGCCCGCAACCTATCGGAGCGGCGTCACGAATTCGCTCTTATGGATGCGATCGGAATTCCCAATCGTATCCGTAGAAAAGTGGTGTTCGGTGAGTTGAAGTCTCTCATTGGCTGGGGAATGGGAATTGGGATTTGCGCTGCGATTGTATCCATAGTTCCCTCTATGAGTCACCTTGGGGTCGCTGCTCCCGTCCTAAACGTATCTATCTTGGTTTTCGCGATCCTGATAAATGCGGGATTCTGGTCCTTTCTAGGCTATCGACGCAACGTGCCCGCTATTGCTGATCTGCAGCGTGACTTCGAATCGTAATGAGGGAATGAGGAATCGTAAGATGTAGGGTCAGTGCTCGCATTGTGCCGCGTTTTTAACACACTAAAATTTCAACCAAATCATGAGCATCTTCGAAAAACTCTATTCACTAAAAGGTAAGCGCGCCCTGATAACGGGATCCAGCAGCGGTATTGGGCGCTCGATCGCCCTTTGCTATGCCGAAGCCGGAGCCACTGTGGGAGTGCATGGGACTCAGGAGAAGAAGATCTATGAGGCGGTTCGCCAGATTGAGAAGGCAGGTGGTGAGGCGGTGCCTCTCGTGGCAGCGCTAGCGACGAAAAAGGCATCGGAAGCCCTTGTCGAGGAAGCCGTGGAAAAGTTGGGCGGTCTTGATATCCTAGTCAATAACGCCGGAACCAACCGGCGCAAGCCCGCGATAGAGGTAACCGAAGACGATTACAAAGCGCTGATGGCGATCAATTTGGAAAGCGTCTTCTGGCTCTGCCAGGCTGCCTATCCACACTTGTGCGAGTCCGAATGTGGTAAAGTAGTGAATACAGGATCTATGACGACCTTGACGGGAATTGGCGAAATATCAGTCTACGGGATGACGAAAGCCGCTATCGGCCAGCTGACTAAAACCCTGGCCCTAGAATGGGCGAAAGACAATATTCAAGTAAACTGTATCGCTCCGGGGTTCATTCGCACCCCATTGACCGAAGCCGGACTTTTCAGCGACCCAAAGAAGGTGAAATTTCTCGATCAGCGTATCCCCATGAAACGTGGCGGCACACCCGAGGAGCTCAACGGTGTTGCCTTGTTGTTGGCGTCCCCATCATCCTCGTACATCACTGGCCAAACATTCGCGGTCGACGGAGGCTTCCTCGCCGGAGGCTCTTGGCTGGATTAGAGGAAGTAGCTGCACTTGCGGTGACTGTCCATGGAGAAACTGAATACATTGATTAGCTTCCGAAAGCGACTGCGTCCTGCACGATGCAAAAGAAGGCTTTAATTGCGCCTTGGCAGACTTTTCTAGTTCGCATTCGACACATCCAGACAGATCGCTTTGCCTAAATTATTTCTCAGGTAGAGTTTCCCGTCCGCGTAGGCGGGGGGAGCCCAGGACGTCCCGAGGAGGACGTGTTTTCTTCCCAATTCCTCGAAGTGGTCACCTTGGTCTTTACCGAGAATCACGTGTCCGGAATCTGTGAATACGATGAGATTTTCCCCGATGGCGATAACATTGCCTAGGTCTCCGGGCACTTTTTGCCGCCAAGCGATTTTTCCAGAGTCGAAGTTCAGAGCGACGAGATCACGAGGATCGCCGTCGCCCCCGTAGTGGGCGATGACATGGTCGCCAACGAGCACACTGGTTTGCACTTTCAAAATTAGCTCACGGTCGCGATGGAGCAATTCCGGTTCCGGTTTGGTGACATCGATTACGGCATATCCGGATCCGTATCCGGAACTGAGGTAGAATTTGCCATCCCGGTAGTGTGGGTTGGAGGCGTTGGCGCCATAGCTTGTTCGCCAGGAGTACCGAAAGAGGGGATCTCCTGGGTTTTCCAAATCGTATCCAACCAGCGCTTTCTTGTGGAAGACGGAAACGCGGTCCCTCCCTTGGAACTGGTAAATTACTGGAGTTGCATAGCCGGGTTCTTCAGTGCCCATTTTCCAAACGGGCTCCCCGTTGATCTTGTCAAGCGCCACTAGGGCTCCGTCTTTCGCGCCCGGATCGATGAGAAGCAGGTCTTTGTAGACGACAGGCGAGGCCGCCCATCCCCAATCTTGGCGGCGCCCGTCGAAGTCGTCCGAGTAGTTTCGCTCCCAAATGATCTGGCCTGAATTCAGGTTTAGGCAGAAGAGTTTTCCCTGCTTGCTAACCGTATAAACCCGGTCCCCATCAATCGTCGGAGTTGAGGAGGTTCCACCGGAATAGTATTTTGCCCCTTTGGGCTCGTCGTACGTGTGTTTCCAAATCAGGGCTCCCGTTTTTGCGTCAAAGCACCACACCGTATCCTGATCATTGTGATTGCCGAGTGAAAGGGCCTTTCCATCTGCAATCGCGAATGAAGAGCAGCCCAGTCCAATTTGCCGGGTCCACAAGGTTTCTGGAGGATTAGCCGTCCAGTCCGTGTTCAGTGAGTCGGCCTCGAGGATGACTCCATTGCCGTTCGGGCCCAGAAACCGTGGCCAATCGCTGGATTCTGCGGTGATCAGGTACGTTAGTGCGAGAAGGGGAAGGAAAGTCTGG
>JAUHWE010000022.1 GCA_030424825.1 Verrucomicrobiia bacterium | reverse complement strand
ACACTTCCATGCGTCGCTCCTGCCATGCTTTGTGGGCCTCGTCCTCCCACGCGGGAACGTCGGGATGCCGGGGCGACAATTGCCAGGAAGGATCGACGATGCCTAGATCCACCATGCGTTGGTAGCGCTGTGTTCTCAACGCGTCCCAGCCTTGGGCGTATTTGCCTTTGTAGTGTTCGATGTCCTCGGGTTTGGCGTGCAAGGGCCAGTGGGCGGCGTTGTAGGCCACGTAGAGGAAGAAGGGATTCTCTTTCTGAGCGTCATCCGAAGAATGATCGTTTAAAAAGGTAATCGCGTAGTCAGTGATCGCATCGGTGTAGTAGAAATCTGGATTGTCTTTCCATTCGTGGTCACGACGCTCACCATTCAGGTACAGGTCTACGGGCGCGAAAAAATCGGACGTCCCCCAGTAGGTGCTGTACGCTCGATCGAATCCTCGCTTGTGCGGAGCGCTGGGCCCGTTCGGTTGGTCGGGATCGGACAAGTGCCATTTACCGGACATGAAAGTGGCATAGCCGGCGTCTTTGAGGGCTTGTGGAAGTGTCGTGACATCAGGATGAAACCCGCCGGTCGCGGATCCATCGGATAGGGAGGATTTTGGATACAGTCCGGTCATCAAGCTAGCTCGAGTTGGCCAGCACATATTGTTGACGTAGAAGTTCGTGAATCGAATTCCATTGGCGGCGAGGGCATCCAGTTGGGGTGTCTCGATTTCACCCCCATAGCAACCGAGGTCAGAGTAGCCCATGTCGTCCGAAATGATGAGTACGATGTTGGGTTTCCCATGGTTAGCTGCGGCTTCGCAATGGTTGCTAATTAGACTAAGCAGCGTACAGCTGAGAATGAGAACGAGGGTTGGGGTGGTATTCATTGGCGCTTCGATGATCAACGTTTGGTAGCTTGTCTGTCAACGGCGGGATTTCAGTGTCTTATTGATAAAGGAGACGATCTTCTAGGCGAGTCTTGTAGATGGGTTGTCGCCTCGGCGAGACGACCTACAATCCGGATGCTGTAGGACGGGTCACTTACCCGTCAAAGTTGTCGCCTCAGCGAGACGACCTACAATTTGGGTTTTTGTGGGATGGGTCGCTGACCCGTCAAAGTAGGAAAGGGTGCCGTTTTGGGCCCTCTCGATTCTTCTTGCTGCCATGAGAGAAGCGGTCCCTAATGCGCGACCATTTTTGCGGGCCTGGTTGAGGATCGCTAATCGTTTAACGATGTTTGATATGAGCGAAGACAAAGACAACATACAGGGTTTCAATGAGTTGGGACTTTCCGATTCGGTAATGAAAGGGCTGGCTGATATCGGCTACGAATCGCCTTCACCGATCCAAGCGGCCATCATTCCGCATGTGCTTGAAGGGCGGGATGTCATTGGTCAGGCTCAAACGGGAACGGGGAAAACCGCGGCGTTCGCCCTTCCTCTACTTTCGAAAATCGATCTGTCGGTTACGAAAAAGCCGCAAGTGATCGTGTTGACTCCGACGCGGGAACTGGCGATTCAAGTGGCGGAAGCCTTTCAGAAGTACGCCTCCAAGATGAAGGATTTTCATGTAGTCCCGGTTTACGGAGGCACGGACTTTCGTGCCCAGTTGCGTCAGTTTAACCGTGGTGTGCATGTGATCGTAGGCACTCCTGGCCGGGTAATGGATCATATGCGCCGCGAGACCTTGGATTTGGGGGCTTTGTCCTGTGTTGTTCTCGACGAGGCGGATGAGATGCTCCGGATGGGATTCATTGATGATGTCGATTGGATCATGGAGAGGACGCCAGCGGGAAGGCAGGTGGCGCTGTTCTCAGCGACGGTGCCCGCTCCGATAAAGAGGATTGCCCAGCGTCACCTGAATGATCCCGTCGAAATCAAGATCAAGACGACGACCTCGACTGCGGAAACGATTCGCCAACGCTATTGGATGGTGAGTGGTCTGCACAAGCTGGACGCTTTAACCCGCGTCCTCGAGGGTGAGGAGTTTGACGCGATGATTATCTTCGTAAGGACCAAGCTGGCAACCGCAGAGCTGGCCGAGCGACTTCAGGCTCGCGGTTTCGCGGCGGCGCCGCTGAGTGGAGACATTCCTCAGGCCAAGCGGGAGAAGACGATCAATCGGCTCAAGACCGGGAAGCTGGACATATTGATTGCCACTGATGTGGCGGCGCGTGGATTGGACGTGGATCGAGTGAGTCACGTGGTCAATTATGACATCCCCTACGATAATGAATCTTACATCCATCGGATTGGGCGTACGGGACGAGCGGGTAGGGCGGGGGATGCCATCCTGTTTGTGACGCCGCGTGAAAAGCGGCTCTTGAAATCGATTGAGCGAACGACCAATAAGAAGATCGAGTTGATGGAGATGCCGACAACGCAAGACATCAATGACAAACGTATCGAGAAGTTTAAGACGACGATAACGGAAGTGCTTGATCAGAACGGATTGGATTTTTTCAAAGACATTATTGAGCAATACCGACAGGAACACGATGTGCCGTCACTGGAGATCGCTGCGGCACTAGCGAAAATCGCCCAAGGGGATTCACCGTTGTTGCTGTCCGAGCGTAAGCCAATTAGGCAGGAACGCAACGAGGACCGGGAACCGCGAGAGCGGCGTTCTGACAGAGGCCGAGATTCCGAGAGTCGCCCGCCCAAGCGGGACAAGAGTGAATACAAGCGAATGCCTCCTGAACCCGGCACAGAGCGCTTTCGTATCGAAGTGGGCTATACCCATGGGGTTAAGCCTGGAAATATAGTCGGGGCGATTTCGAATGAGGCGGGACTCGATAGTAAGTACATTGGCAGGATCGAGCTTTACGAGGACTACAGTACGGTTGACTTGCCGGAAGGAATGCCACGTGAAGTGGTGCAGGTATTAAAAAAGGCTTGGGTGTCGGGTCAGCAAATGCGCATTTCACGTTTGGATGTTTCATCGCGTCAGAACAAGGAAAACAAAAACCGGGCATTCGATAGGGAAGCGCGCTCTGGAATTAAGGAGAAGCCGAAGCCCGAAGGAAGGGGCAAGCCTCCATTCAAGAAAAGGCGGGCGAAGCAAGGCGAATAGGTCTAGTCGGAGGAGCCGTGTTTTTGGGACCCTGTGCCTCGGTGGTCTAGGGTTGGGTTCTCGTAAGGCTAATTGAATAGTTTAGGTTGAGGTATTCAGGCTCGCCTGCGATGACTATTCGGTAGGTTTTGCCCAGTTCTGGGATGAAAGACTTGACCGCGTTGACATCGCAATAGTCATACCCTGATTCTACAATGTCCTGGTCGGTGTCGTTTAAAATGAAGAAGGCCGGAGAAAAATCCCCGAAAGCTCTTAGTGCTACATAGGTCCTCAACGCAGGGAGGCTCCCCGTGATTCGGATAGAATCGAGAATGACATCCTCGTCTGGAGTACTGGTAAAGGCTCGATGCTGGGTCTGTCCCAGTTGAATTGTGCTCGGATGCGAGAAGACGGAAGCAGAGATTTGATATTCTCCAAGAATATCTGGTTGGGAGTTGACGATGCGTATTGCCAGAAGTTCGTCCCTGCCTTGCTGGCGATAAGCGAGGAACTCGGAAGCCCCTGCTTCGTAAACCGCAACCTCGGAAACAATTCGAGACGTGTAGGTGTTGTAGAGTTGAACGGCGCCGGGAAAGGAGAGGGTGAAATTGACCCTTACGGAAATCGCGCCAGACGCGACTTTGTAGGTGTCTGAGTAGTGCCCGGATTCGGAAACGGGACTATCCGAGTATTCAAGGATGCCTGATACTGGAGTCTCGATTTGGAGTGTTTCTTCTTTCGGGTTGACTAAATAGGATAGCTCGTAGGAACCGTTATAGTCCCGCCCTTCAACGAAGGCGAAATAGCTGCAGCCGCTTTTAGCCGTGGCCACAACTTCTTGCGATCTGCTGTTTAAATACCGGTAGTCGCTTACGTTCTCAGCAACGATCCGGCTTTTGCCCTCACTGCGTTCCAACAGGCCAAGGATGAGGCCTGTCCCGTCCGAAGACCAGGCTCTTAGTTTAATTTCGTCTCCGGGGTTTTGGAAGGAAAGCTTGAATACATTGACTTCGTCTCCGGTTGTTGCGTGCCGTTTCAGTGACCCAACCAATCTTGATGAGGGTGAGAGGGGAAAGGGGCCTATTGGTGCGGAAGCGTTTTGGGAATAGGTTCCCTGGGCAAAAATCGGTGCTTCCTGACTATAGGATTTGGCGATCCGCTCAATCGCGCCATCCTCTGAAACAGTCCAATCCTCGATCGTTGGAATGAAATCAGATGATTCCCAATTTTGGAGATTGTCGGAAGTCTTGAGTTCTAAATGGTAACCCGATGCCGGTGGAATCTGGAACCGAATTCGGGGGATTCCGTTTTCGTCGATTTCCGGGCGTGAGTATCCAGTCAGATCGAGAACCTCATTGTCACTCGATTTCATGTATTCAAAATCAGGATTTTCGGAGAAAGACAGTTTTCCGGCGACTGACTTTATCCAATCGAGCTCGGACGCGATGTTGTTGTAGAAAGTGTAGGGATAATTAAAGGGGTCACACACGTCCCCAAAACTTGCGACTCCCATTAGCTTCCAGGGTTCTCCACTATTTCCCGGCGCGAGAAGCGGTCCACCGCTGTCTCCCGGATAGGCAGTGGTGAGTGGATTCGTTTTGCCGGTTGCGATCATCGCTTCCGTAATGTATCCGTCACCCTCCTCTAGCGGATCCGCAACGTCGTTACTGACAATCGGAACGTCTGCGACTTGCAGCCGGGCCACCCCCGATTGCTCGAAATCGAGGGGTTCCGTGATCCCCCAACCGATTATGCGGGCCTCATCAAGGGCGTCGTGCAGGAGCGGATCGGAGTTGATGGGTATTGGGTTGATGTCCCGTATTGGGGAATCGAGGCGAATCAGGGCGAAATCATGACCAAAGTTGTGGACGGGGAGATATTCGGGATGGATCATTATTAGTGTTGCAAACTTGCGGTGCGTGATCCCGTTTTCCAGATCGCCATTTCCGAAAGCGACGATGAAGCCGGAAGAGTCGTCAATCCAATCCACGCAGTGGGCAGCCGTCAGTACCCAGTAGGGGTGGATCAGTACGCCCCCGCAAAATTGTTTGTCATTGACCCCTGTATTGGACCTGTCCGAATTCCGGTATAGCGCGGCCATCCATGGATAGGCGTTGAGGGGTGCGTCGCTGCCTCCGATTAGGGTGGGCTTGAAACGGTCAGCTCCCAGTCCCATTGGAATGATACAATGGAGGCATACAGCGAGGGTGGCAAAGGCTTTAGGGGTGGGGATACCCAAGGGTATGTGCGAGTTGAACACGGGCCGATTGTGTAGTGAAATATCGTGGGGTCAATCGATATGTTGCACTGAAGGCTGGAGGGGGTAGCGCAAGATGCCTTGGTTGACTCAAGCCGTCGATATCACGGAACATCCGCAAGAGAATCGGTCGGAGATCCGAGTGTGGCCATGGCTGGGCTCTCTCCGATTTTAGGTGAAATAGGACGCTTGAGTTGCATCTCGATGGTTGAGCCGTGGGAAGTGTTGGCGGGTGATCAATCGGTGACGTGTCACAGGTGGTGTTCCGCTCAGACCCATCGTTAGGTATCGGAGAGTAACTGTCAGGATCTTGACATAAATCAAGGTGACGAATGCGTCGCTGCCCTATCATCGCAATCGTTTTTCAACCTACAGGAATTATGAAGTCACCCGTTTTTACTCGTACGATTGCGCTCGGTTCAATCATCCTATCCCGTTCACTTGGCTTGGGGCAAGGTTTACCCGTTGAAGAAGCGGTATTGACGACTGCGCCCAACGTTCCACCTCCCATTGTGAGGAGTCACAAGGCGAAGGTAGTCGTCAATCTCGAGACCCTCGAATTTAACGGGCGCTTGTCGGATGGCGTTGAATACACTTTCTGGACATTTGGAGGCACCGTTCCCGGAAGCTTCATTCGAGTTAGGGAAGGGGACCTCGTCGAGTTTCACTTGAACAACCACCCATCCAGCAAAATGCCGCACAATATTGATTTGCATGCGGTGACGGGACCGGGAGGTGGAGCGGCCTCTTCGTTTACGGCTCCGGGGAAAACGTCGACGTTCTCATTCACCGCCCTAAATCCGGGCCTGTATGTTTATCACTGCGCGACGGCTCCCGTGGGCATGCATATCGCAAACGGTATGTATGGCCTCATTTTGGTCGAGCCGGAGGAGGGGTTGCCTCCGGTAGATAAAGAGTTCTACGTGATGCAAAGCGAGTTTTACACGAAAGGCCCTTATGGTGAAGAAGGCAACCAACCTTTCAGTATGGAAAAAGCCCTTACGGAGATACCGGACTATGTTGTATTCAATGGATCGGTCGGGGCAATGGTCGGGGACAATGCGATCACGGCTAGCGTAGGTGACAAGGTGCGCCTTTACGTAGGCAATGGAGGGCCAAACTTGGTCTCCAGCTTTCACGTCATTGGAGAAATCTTCGACTCGGTTTATGTCGAGGGTGGACTCTCCGCAATCAATCGCAATGTGCAAACGACGATGGTCCCGGCAGGGGGTTCTGCCATTGTTGATTTCGCTCTTGAAACCTCAGGGACCTATATTCTTGTCGATCACTCGATATTCCGAGCCTTCAACAAAGGAGCCATTGGAATGCTAAAGGTGGATGGTCCGGAGGATAAACTCGTCTATTCAGGAAAACAGGAAGAGGGGATCTACTTGCCTGAAGGGGGAGGCATCCAGCAGATTCCGGGGGATTCCGCAAGCGCGGTCTCTAGCGGTCCTCTGTCGAAAGCGGAGCGTATGGAGATGGGTGAACGCATTTATGCACAAAACTGCTTGGCCTGCCATCAGCCTACAGGAGTGGGCATTCCCGGGGCTTTTCCTCCGCTTGCCGGTTCCGATTACCTTGCCGCAGACAAGAGTCGGGCAATCGGTGTAGTCATCAATGGCCTACAAGGCGAGATCGCCGTGAACGGTACAACCTATAATGGGGTGATGCCCGCGGTTGCGCTCGGCGATTCACAAGTCGCTAGCGTCTTGACCTACGTGATGAATACCTGGGGCAACGACTACGGTGAAGTGACCGCGATGGACGTCACGCAGAAGCGCAGCGAACATTGAGGTAGCTGGAGATCTTGCGATTACTCGTTGATATAGGTGGAAAGCGCCTTTGCGTCGGTAATGGAAATGTGCCGTCCATTGACGGTAATTATATTTTCATCACGGAATCGAGCGAAGGCGCGTGACAAGGTTTCACTCGTCACCCCCAGTTGACTGGCCAACAGCTTTTTGCTCATGGGCAACTCGACTTCGCCTTTCGATTGATCGCTCGAATAGGTGGCATTGCTATCGAGCCAATTTGCGAGGCGGGATTCGATATGCTTGAACTTCAACCCGTCGATCATTTGAACGAGGTGTTTCAGGTGAAGGCTCATCGAGGCGAGAATCGTGAGGGCAAGATCCGGATTCGATTTAATGATGGAGCGAAAGCGATCTTTCCGTACAAGGATTACTTGGCTCGGTTCGACTGCAACGGCATTTGCCGGGTAGTTCTCAAGGCTGCCTAGGGTGGCTTCCGCAAAGCAGGTGAAGGGTTTGAAGACACTGATTACTTGTTCCTTTCCTTCATGGCTCAATCGGTTGAGGCAGATCGTTCCGGCTTGCACGATGTAAAACCCTTGGGAGACGGTGCCTTCGTGGAAAAGCGTTTCGCCTTTGGCGAGTTGCTTTGTGACGCAAGCATCGACAACCGTTTCAAGGGCGGATTCTTCGAGTTTGGCGAAAAGCGAGGACTGGCGGAGGATACTCTTAATGGCTTCGACCCTGAGTGAGTTAGTTTGCGGAGAATTGAATCGGGGTTGGGACATGGTGGCGGAGGGATCTTGAAACAGGCCGCATATTACGTCGACCTGTAGGCTCCTCCGCAACCTCCAATTGTCCCGTCAATATGAACTTCAGTGCCTATGCAGGAGGTGTTTGGCAGTTGTAATCAGCTCTGCCGGATCGGCTCCCAAGCCGTTAAGCTGGTATCCGACCTCGCCATTGGGCTTGAGAAGCGTAATGATATTTGAGTGGGAAAACTCTCCGTCAGGCATCTTCTTGTAGCGAACCCCCAAGAGGTTTGCGAGCTCGAGGATGTCACCGGGCCCTCCTCGAAGGAAGGTCCAACGGTTGCGGTCGAGGCCGTTTTTTGTGGCATAGGCCGTGTAGGCTTCGACGGTATCCCGTTCGGGATCGATCGTTACGAGACAGAATCCAAGATCGCTGGCCGCGGTTTCCTCAAGTGCGAACTGAATGGATTTTAAATCGGCCAATATTCTGGGGCAGGCGTATTGGCAACTTGTGTACACCATCGCGACCACCTGGAGTCGCCCTCCCAGTTGATTGAGAGGAAGCCGGTCACCGTTCTGGTTTTCCCAAAGGGACTCGACGTTGAAGATTGAGTGAGCGGAAGGCTGTCCAGGAGTAAGTCCGGCTGCTTCATGCGGGTGGGGTGACGTATCGCAGCAGGGTGGGGTTTCGGACTCGTTCGCGATGGTAATCGAGTGGACGACGGATAGGAGTGAAATGATGTGAATTATGGTTTTCATTGTTTGGATTCTCCTGTGGAGATTTGACGTTTTGAGTTGTCGGCATCTTTGGTGCAGCGAAATCCGAGATTGGGAATGGCGTAGGAGGCAGACAGGCTACTTCGGAAGCCGAAACGCATAAACGCGGCATAGTCCCTGAAGTTTGACGAATTTACAGAACCGCTGCCGCAGAAAAGGCTTCTCTCCAGTTCGGAGTCTCCTCGGGATTCCCCTGTGACTAATGCGGTATTGAAATCTTCAACCCATTCCCAGACGAGTCCGTGGATGCCGTACACGCCGTAGACGTTTCGGAAGGTCTCCGGTTTCCACTTTTCGATCGGCTGATTGGGTCTTCCGTACCATTCGAGAATCCGGTTGTAGTAGCCGGCTTCTTCACGCCCGTCAGGATGAGTTTCGCTGGCGAGTCCGACCAGTTCCCATTCGGAAACCGTGGGTAGTCGTTGACCTTTCCAGCGAGCATAGGCGCGAGCGGCGAACCAGGAGACGTTGGTCACCGGGAGGTCGCGGATCTTGTCAGCGTAGGGTCCTAGTTCCAGATCATCGCTCCAGTGGTGCAGGTAGCTCTCATCGGCGAAGATGGGCTTTACCTGAGACCGCCGCCAATTTGGGTTTGCGGTTACGAATGCGAGAAATTCCCCGTTGGTAACCGGATGCGTATCGATGAGAAACGGATCCACGTTTACGGGTTCGGTCTCCACCTTCGACTTGTAGAGCGGCGAGTAGGTGCCTCCTGGGATGAGGGCCATTGAGTCACCGCTATTTGAATACGAAATACTGCCAGTGGCCAGAAGACCAAGAAAGAGAGTGATTCTTCTGATGGACCTTACTGTCATTTCAATATTCATTTGGACGCGGAAGTGCAGGTTCGGGCTCCCACCGGTTCTGTCGCCATTGTCTTCGGAGCGACGAATAGCATCCATGCGAATCCGCATGCGAGCCAGAGGGCGGATGCATATAGGTAGTGGCTGGTCTGTACGGAAAGGTAGAAATCGGCGAATATCCGTGTTGCCGCGGCAAAAAGGAGCGTTCCCGTAATCCATTTAGACAGGCGAACGCTTTTAAGAATCAGGTCCGGTCGTCCGCTGTGCCCGAATACAACACGCACTGAAACGAGAAAAATCACTCCGGTAAGGCCCACGAGAAAATAAGCATGGAGCCAAGCCACTTTATTGGCGGGGAATATGGCCGCTCCCGCGAATCCGAGGGCGATGGTGGAGAGGATGATGAGAAGCTGGGTACCCTGAATGCTCCGGTCTCGGTGAAATTCCTGGAAGGGTATTTCCGCAATGCAATAGGCCCCAAGGGCTCCTAGGCGAACCCAGTAGGCAATAGAGATGTATCCAGAAAGCTCGAAGGCAATCGATACAAAGAAGCCGATACCGACCCAACAGCTATGGAGGAAACGCCGTTTCCACTCGTGGTTGGGGACGCGCATTTCAGGGAAATCGTGTGCGTTCCTGCCTCCCAGTATCTTGGGAAAGAAAAAGGCGCCCACGCCTATGATGGGTAGTAGAGTGAACCCCTGAAATAGGAGTATTTTGCCGAGGCTGAAAAGATAGGGATTATTGTATCCAAGTGAAACGAGGGCGAGAAAAAGACTCCCCGCACAGGCGCTCAACAGTCCGAGAGCTGCCAGGGGAAAACCGGGAGGGGGGCAATCGCATCGATTCCGGTAGGCCCGAGCGGCCTGAATAACGACGCTGCTAGTTGCCAGACAAAACAGGAGATCGCCCAATGCGGTTTGATTGCCGAGATGGGCGATGCCAGCGGCGCAGGTGAGAATGAAAACGGTGAATACCGCATTCCGGGTAAACGGCTCGCTTCCGAGGAGCCGAGGTCCTGCAGTCATGAGGAAGCCAAAGATGAAAAACGCGGCGAATCCTTCGATCATGAGCCGGGTGTGGGCAAAATTCGGGTAGTAGGGCAGCCAGCCCGCATGGAAAAGCGGCCAAAGCATAACGCCAAGAAGCCCGAAAGTCATTCCGACCGGAAAGAAAAGCCGGAATGGTTCGGCAGTCAAATGAGCCAGTCTATTTGATTGATTGTTCAAGCTGTCGTTATTCTAGAGCAAAACTGCCTGAAAGATCATGATTTAGATCAATAAAGAGAGCGAAAAGCTGCGGAGAACAGAGGATATGATAGGGGAAATTCGGTAGCGACGTCGCTCGCGGCGACCGCATTGCCCAAACAATAAAAAATCAATCGGTTCAGATCGAAAGAAGCTCCCTAATCTTGGGACGTTTGCGTTTCCGCTTCGATCTGCGTCACGTCGTCACCCGTCAATTTCGCGAGCGCTTCGGCATAGAGCCGGGGTGAGTGGTCAACCACGTAGTCAGTGGGGACCGCGCTAAAGTCGCCCTTTTGCCAATGTTCCTTGTAAAGCGTTTGGATCAGAGCGGCGTGCCCTTTGCGTTGGCTCTCCCACTTTTGAGTTAACGTGGGGTCTATCACAAGCTCACCAGAAGAGGTTAAGTAGTAAGTGGATCCGATGTGCCTGTAAAACGGAGGAGTCGGCACTCTGGGAATGATGTCATTGTCATTGACAATTCGATACACTTTGACTAAATCCTGCGTGTTTTTCGCGAACTCGATGCCCCCTACACGTGGAGACCCAATGGGATAGATCGCAGAAACTCGATTCTTTTGATGAATCCCATAGAGGGTGGCCAGCGCGGCTCCCAAGCTATGACCGGTTACCCAAATAGACCGCTCCCTGTCTTCCAGCAATTTTTGTATGACATCGTCTAGATCCGAACGAACCCATTCGAACGCTTCAATGAATCCGAAGTGTGCGGTGCCGTATTCGTAGAATTGGGTTTGAACGATTTTCGCGTCGGTGGTGTAGTCGGCCTTGTTGGCGGTTTCGCTTCCCCGAAAACTCAACACGAGGCTGTCTTCGTTTATGGCGAGGAAAGCAAAGGTTCCTTCGTGTGCGAAAAAGCGCGTTTCCGGAAATCCTGCCTTTTTCAGAGTCTCGGCGATAAATTCCTCCTCGGTGACATAGGCGAGCAGGCTCGATTCAGCGAGAAAGTGGGCGATCTGCAGGTTGAACGCTCCAGGATCGGCGGATTCGGGAAAGGAAATCGATTCGAAATAAGGGTATTCGGTATTGGGGCCGAAGAGGGCTTGGTGACTGAGCCCGCTCTCGCTGTCGGCCTGAGTAATGTTTGCGAAGCAAAAGAGAACGCAGAAGAAGTAGAGGGTGGTTGATTTCAATGGCGAATCGCTAGATTTTCCTTTGGTTAGCTTAGGAGGCTGATTTGTTCCACATAATTCGCCGTTAGAGAATACAAGTAGCCAAATCCTTGTGGTGGCTATTCGATTAGAGTATCCATTTCTTCCGAATACTTGCCTTGCATGGCGAGGCTGTTGAGTCGGGCCCGATTGAGCAGTGCCGATTGAGCTGCACCTGCGTTTTCAGGCTTTCCTTTCCAAGTCGCGAGAGCGGTGGCTTGGAGGGCCCGTCCGAACGATATACTAAGCGCCCAAGGAGCGCCTCCGAGGCGGCAAATGGCATTTAGGTTTCGGGTGGCTTCGGCTTCGCTTTGTCCTCCTGATAAGAAGAGGATTCCAGGTACGGAAGCGGGCACGGTTCGTAGAAGGCATCTAAGAGTGGCTGCGGCGATTGAATGGGTATCCGCTTGTACGTTACAGGAATCCCCTGAGAGGACCATGCCAGTTTTGAGAAGCATGCCCTCCAGCTCGACTCTGTGATCCGCGAGCAGTCCGAAGACCGTTTTGAGGGTGATCGCTGAGACCAATTCGTAGCGTTCTAAGGTGTGATTCCCCGTCATGAGCACTTCGGGCTCGACGACCGGTACCAGTCCTGCGGCTTGGCTCATGGCGGCAAACATAGCCAATGAGCGAGCACTCGTCTCAATGGTGGTCGATGTTGGTATGCCTTCGCCAATAGTGATGACCGCTCGCCATTTGGTAAATCTCGCTCCCAACTCCCGGTATTCGTCGAGACGTGTCGCTAACTCATCCAGTCCCTGCGTGTATTTTTCGCCAGGAAATCCCGGAAAGTCTTTCAGTCCTCGATCGACCTTAATTCCGGGGATGATGCCTTTCTCGCCTAGGAATTCAGCCATTGGTATCCCGTTGTGCGCTTTTTGGCGAATGGTTTCATCGAAGAGAATGGTCCCGCTGATAAATTCGCTCAAACCTGGCGTAGACAGAATGTTCTCTCGATAGTCCTGCCGGTTGTCCAGGTGGTTCTCGACTCCATGTGGCGCGAACCGTTTTCCCATCGTGGGAATGCTTTCATCGATTGCGAGTAGTCCCTTATCAGATACTACTAGGGCTTTGGCGATATGGTTTAATGATTTTAAAGGTTCCATAGACGTTTATTCTCCTTGAGATTCTCAAACCTGTACGTGGCAAGTGGACGTTTGCACGGTTTTAGAATCCTTCTGCAACCCAGTCGTTGGCCAATCCGATTTCTGAAATGTCGAAATAGCGAATCTTAGCTTTGGTGAAAGGTTTGCAGACGACGACCATCGCCTTTTCCCATTTCTTGTTTCCGACTACGGCGATTCGTTCGATATCGCTGAAGTGCTTACAGCTGAATTTCAGGTCTTCCCAGGCCGCTCCGAGGGTCCACCCTTCGAAGTGGATCATTTCGAAAAGCAATCGAATTTTCCCATTTCGCTCGATCAGGCTGTCCAATTCGGGCGTGAAGAAATCGTAGCTGTCGCGGCTTAATTTTCCGGAAGCGATCACCTTGACAAGCTTTCCACCAAAGAGCTCTTCAACCTGGATCGACTCGTGTTTGATTGTTTCTGTCGTCTTGTTTTTCATAGTTAGTATTGGTTCGGTTTTCCAGCCGTGCCCAGCACGGTAAATTGCATCGTCTATCCTAGTTCGAATCCATAGAATATCCAATCGTATCTTGCCCAGTTTTAGGCATAATTCGCCTTTTTCACACGAATTCTCACTATGGCCCATCAACGCGATTCGAAATGGCTTTGGGCTGCTCATTCGAATGTTTTTTCGATGGGGGAATGTCCCCTTTCGATGACTGCCAACAAGAGGCTTCCTCCCCGCGGTGGGTTCCATGGGAATCGGGAACCCTGTCGATTAAGCCCTCAAAGATACGCCTGGTGACGTGAGGTATGCTACTCGTTTCATGGAAGGAACTCATTCGTCCCATGGTGTTGAAAAGGATGGTGAACGGTTCGGCGTAATTGAGGGTCTGATAATTCCGATGTCTCGTTCGGGATTTCAGTTCGTGGGAGAATAGGGGAAAATGACGATTGCAGTTTCGCACGAATTCTCTTGGGAATCTGATCAGATTGGAACAAAATCGATGAATCACTTTTATCCGGGGATGGGGGCCACGAACGAAATGTATGGTGGTCCCTGGCGGGAATTGAGTGACTCCGAGTTTCACGATTGGCCGAAGTCAAAAGGCGAAACTTCGATAGGGGAGCTGGCTCAACGGCTGATCCTTGAACAGGGTATCAGAAAAGGAGATACTGTGATTGGAACGTCGCTGGGAGGCATAGTCGCCTGCGAAATCGCGAATCAGATTGATTTGGAGAAGCTTGTCCTTATCGGAAGTGCTGTTTGCCAAGAAGAAATCAGTCGTCTGTTAAAGCGGCTTCATCCTTTGATTGATTTCGCTCCGCTTCAATTTATTCGCCTCTCAGCGGGATCCTTGCCGAGTGACCTGTCGGGCATGTTTTCTAGGAGCGACCCGGAGTTCATCAGAAACATGTGTAAGGCGATATTTCGTTGGGAAGGATTGAAAGTGGGCGTTAAGCTGCAGAGGATACACGGGAAGCATGATCGGGTGATTCCGTTGCCTGAAGGAGTTTCCAGCCCAATAGCGGGCGGTCATTTAATTGTAATGACGCATGCTGCTGAGTGTATCGCCCAATTGGTGTCCCACGATGATTGAGGCTATGGGGTGGAAGAGGGAAGGATACGAAATTGCAAGAGCGGCGCCGCCACGTATGCGGTTGTCAATTGTGGGCGGTCGCCGCTCCAGTTAAAGTTTTTTGAAGGGCGTCGGTAATGCGATGGGCAGGTTATTCGTTTAACACCGCTTCACCCCAGGGCTTTTCAACCACCTTGTATCCTTCCGGCGTTTTTCGGAAGTAGACGCCATCGGAGTCAAAGTATTCTCTATCCTGATACCAGACGCTTACTGCGTCGGCAGGAATCTCGGGAGTGATCGCTCCGATTGGAGCCTCAATCCAGACAATGCCTTCCGGTGTTTTCTCGAAGAACTGGCCGTCCCGGAAGAGCAGTTCCTGGTCGCCTACCCAAACGGATTGGTAGTTTTTCAGAGGGTCAGTCTCAACTGTGGAAGTGGGCGTCTTCTCTCGAACGACGAGCGGAGCGTCCACCACAATATAGCCGTGCGGTTCGCGTCGGTAGTAGGCGCCGCGGTAGCGGTAGTAGACATCCCCTGCGATTACGATCCGCGTATGGCCGCGTGGCAGTTCCCGAATCACCGCTCCCCGAGGAGGGCTTGCGACTACGTAGCCTCGCTTCCCTTTTTTGTAGTAGGTTCCGCGATGGTAGTGGTACCGTGAATTACCCACGGATATCGATATGGCCCCATTCGGTAGGCGGAGCCCAATGCTCCCTCTTACCTCTACCCTAGGGTCCGCTTCAGCGGTTTCGATCGCGGTCGTCGCGATCGCGATCGCCGCAATGGCTAGCATCAGTGTGCTTCTTTTCGTTACGTGATTCATTTCAATTCTAAACTATCATCTGCTTCGAGGGTAAGACGCGCGAAGGGTTCAATTGTTTCATTACAATTTTGTAATGTAGGTGGCCTCATTCGGCAGGATGGAAGTCGTCCTTTTCAGAGGCTCTTGGGGGTGCTAGTCCGAGCTAATCGAGAACGTGACTCACAAGTCGAATATTCTGTAGGGACGTCGCTCGCGGCGACCGCAGGACAGGAATTTCTTCTTGCCCGGTCGGGGCGGGCATCAGAAATCGCTTGAGTTCTTTGGGATCGGCAAGCAGCGTTATTACGTAATTAAAATCCTCTACCTCAATTCATGGATACCGTAAGTTTCGAAGAACCCTCCACCTCTAGGGATTTTCCCATCACCTTCAACGGCACTGCCGGTGAGTATTTTAAGATCTGGATCGTCAATGTGGCGCTGACCATCTTGACGCTTGGTATTTATCTTCCCTGGGCAAAAGTCCGCACGCGTCGATATTTTTATGCGAACACTGTTCTCGACGACAATCGATTCGACTATCTGGCGAATCCGAAGCGAATGCTGAAGGCGTATCTCGTCATCTACTTTGCCATCATCCTCTATGTATTGGGAATCAATAACATTATCAGCCCGTTTATTGGCCTAGGAGTCATCCTTGTATTGGTTGCACTAGGACCTTTCTTTATTGCCTCATCGCTTCGTTTTTGGATGCATAATACCAGTTTCCGGAACGTGCGATTCCATTTTTCCGGAAGAACGGGAGAGGCGTACAGCGCCTATTGGGGCTATGCTTTTTTGACCTATATCACAGCAGGCATTCTATATCCACTCTTCAAGTTGAAGATTGCTGAATACATTTATGGGAACGCCTCCATTGGGAAAACTCCCTTTAACTATAAGGGTGATACCGGCCCGTACTTTAAGATATACCTCTCTGCGTTGGGCATCATCCTAGGGATCGGATTGCTGGTGGGCGGTGTAGTGGTGGGAACCATCGCGGTGACTAATGCCACGGGTTCGGGCTTTTCGGAAGAATCAGCGCCATTCCTCATTCTAGGGATCATTTACGGTGTCTACATCCCTGTGTTTGCGATCATTATCGGTTTTCTCGGTGCCCAATTGCTGCGCTACAATCTTTCAGTACTCAGTCTTGGACATGACCAGGACATCACCTTTCGTTCAGACGTACGGACCGGCAGATACATATGGGTGACCATTTCCAACTTGATCGCGACCCTGTTATCGGTCGGTCTTCTTTCTCCTTGGGCCAAAGTGAGAGCTAAAAAGATGGTGCTTTCCAGCATCACGGTAACCAGTGCC
>JAUHWE010000624.1 GCA_030424825.1 Verrucomicrobiia bacterium | reverse complement strand
GGCATCTGCGATCTCTGCTTTGTCCGAGTTGGCAGCCCAGCCGGAGTTTTCGGAGATCAACCCGCTTGCTCCATGAAGCTGAAGAACAGGGTTGGCAAGGTATCCTTCGAGACCGAACTGTTGGAGGCTTGGTCCAACACCGCGTATCAGGACAGTCTTTTTCTCTGTTCCGCCGATTGCGAATCCAGCGATCAAAACGTTCGCACCCGTTCCTACGTGAGCTCTAGTGGATATATTGACCATCCGCTGATCTGTAACGAGTATTTCCGCTGCCTCGCTTTGGATGCTTCCTGCAGCGTTGGTTGCGACAAGATAGTAGCTGCCTTCGTCCTCTCTCACTGCTTTGCTAATGGTCAAGGTCTCGCCCGTTTCACCGGATAAAGGTGTGTCGTCTTTATACCACTGGTAGCTAATCGGAGTATCCGCGACTGCGCGTCCGTCAAGAAATGCGTCTTCTCCCATAAAGGCGATGTATCCAAAAGGGTGCTCTACCATAGCAGGGATCTCGGGAAGTGCAGATACGGACAAACTAGCAAAAGAACTTTCGACTTGGCCAACCGGAGAAATTACCGTCACGCTGTACTCGCCGGCACTGGCCTCATTGACATCGCTCATGATGAGAGATGCTTCTGTGGCTCCAGGGATTGCTTCACCGTTTAGGTACCATTGATAGAGGAATGGGCCTTGTCCCGTGGCTACGACCGATAGCGTAACCTCTTCCCCCATATAGGTGATTGTATTGCTCGGTTGATCGGCGATTGTGGGCGGGGCAGCTGGCTCTGCTCTACCCATGGCAATTGCAGCCTGACCATTAGTAAACAGCAGTTTCAATGCAAATTCGCTGTCTTGGTTGAAGCCTCCAATCTCAAACCCCGATAAGGTGCGATAGGAGTTTTCCCGAACTTCAAGGGTATCTCCTTTTCGAGAGACCAGGACTAGGTTTCCGTTCTCGTCATGAGCCCAGATTCCGGCGTTGGTAGTGTCACTTATCGTATCACTGGTCCCGCTGAGAGTGGCCATAAAAGCGAGCTGGCCATTGTCGTTGATACGCGGAGACGTAATTGTTTCAAATACGGTTCCCTCGAAAACACCAGGAGCCTGTGAACCCGTTTTTGCAACGAGCTCGAGGCTCCCTCCGGATTTCTGCCTGAAAAGAGCGTAGTGAGTATTTGGATCTTCACTTTCCAAAGTTGCAAGAAAAGCGACATCCCCTAGTTCGTTGATCGATGGGTCAAAAATCGATTCTATGGTAAGTGTTTCGGGACCGACATTGACAGGTGCATTCGCCACCAAAAGTGGCTGGATGGATCCTTCCGATACGATGTATACCGCTTCGGAAGAGCTTTCGTTTTGAATTTCTACCCAAACGGCTGCTCGTCCTGATTCGTTCACCGATGGATGGCCGATGGAAGAGATGGGAGAGCCAGTCGCGGCGTCAATGGTTCCGGTTTGAAGGAGTAATGTTGAGTTTCCCTCTAGCCCAACCCGCCAGAGACCTAGGTCATTCGCCGGCGTGATTTCTCCGCCTTGTTCGATATGGGCCAAGGCAATTCCTCCTGAAGTATCTATGGGATCGTAAGCATCGATGCGATCCAGGGCGAGCGTGCTACCTGGCAAAGTCATGCCTGTCAGAGCGAGCAAGCGAGGCTCTGGAATATTCCAGGTTTCTGAGCCTCTGGCATCTTGGTACCAAATTCCGGATACACCATCGTAGGCGCCTTCATAAAGGTCACCGATGAAGGCGAAGCTCAAGGGTTCGACAACGATCGGGTTGCTAAGCAAATCGTATTTGCCTCCCTCCTCGGATTCGTTACCTTCGAAGTCAATGATCGCCCGATCCCAGACGCGTCCGAGAATGTCGGTTTGTGAATAGACTCCGGCTGGATCGTTGACTACCCAACTGATCCATATTCCGCGCTCGTTGACCGCCCAGGACGAGCCGCGGGGCTTTGCCCGATACATTGCGATTCCCAACTCCGATATTTGCGGTGCATCGAAGAACTCGAATACACCATCGTTTCCAGGCTTAGGTGCCGTTTGATCCGTGGATGCGAGAAGATGGAGTCCAGAGGAATTGAAAAGCAGCACACTTTCGAATCGGCTGGAGTCTCCAGTATCTACCTCCTCCAGGTTTGCTGCGAACGCTATTTCCCCATATTTATTGAGACTCGGTACGGAGTATCCGTCCAGTGTCATGTTTTCTCCGATACTCTCGCCCTGCATCGATATGATCTGTAGCTCTGCCGAACATATAGAAGACAGAGCACACGCGAATAGACCGGCGACGAATTGATTTACTAGTTTGAAGGTTGGTGTTTTCATACGAATGCAATCGGGTCAAAATTAACAGGTTGGGACGGAAAAATATCCGTCATCGCCGAAGCAGGAACCCCCATCCAATTCTGGAGGAGCGAGCGGTAGACGGCTCTAAAGTCCACATTGTAATCGAGGCTGTCTCGTTTGACACGAGCGTCTTCTTCGAGGTCGGGGAACTGGCCATAGAACTTACCACCGTTTACCTGGCCGCCCATGACGAATAGGGATTCCGCGGCACCATGGTCCGTTCCGGCGCTTCCGTTTTCGATTACCTTTCGGCCAAACTCACTGAACGTAAGAATGACGACACGATCCCAAAGGCCCGCTAGTTTCATTTCACGGGCAAAGGCGTCTAGTCCGCCGTTGAGGGTGCTTAGTAGGTTAAAGTGGCGCCCTTCCTGATTGTTGTGTGTGTCGTATCCGTTCTGGTGTACGTAGTAGATGGAGGTTCCCATGCCGCCTTTAATGAGTTGAGCGACTTGCTGGAGGTCTCGGGAGATTCCGCTGTTGGGCCAATCCTCAACTTGAAGATCACCTCCAATTTCGATAGCGTCTCTTACGTTTCTTGTACTGATCATCGCATTGTGCGTCGATCGTTGGACATAGGAAAGCGACTCGCTATTGGGGGTTACACCATCGTCAACAAGGTGATCGAGCCCGATTAGTTTCCGGTACAGTTCCTCCAAGGGTGTATCCCGTCCGTGCGCTTCGAGATTTCGCCATCCGTAACCGTTTGGCGTTTCGAAGCTCACGCTGGGACTGACTCCCTGTGTTGTGCCGAACGCGGAGGAGGTACGAGATGCAAACTCAATTGCCTGGGTCGCATCACAACCGCTGCACTGACTAGAAAAATAGCGCCCAATCCACCCGTCATCCGAGTCATTGTGCGGTTTGGCAGATCTCCAGTAGTCAAAGGAAGTGAAGTGCGAAAGGTTTGGGTTAGGGTAGCCTACGCCATTGATAATCGCGAGATCCTCCTCCAGCCAAAGGCTCTGGAGTCCCGTCAATCCA
>JAUHWE010000623.1 GCA_030424825.1 Verrucomicrobiia bacterium | reverse complement strand
GCATCAAGTAGTTGTTCACCAAATCGTCCACTAAATTATCGGCTGCGGTTGACCCGACATCAACCTCATGGATATTCGACAGATCTTCCTTCAAGCCTCCTCGAACCGTATCGACAAGGAGTCCTTTGGATAGCCCGCTGAAATCGTGATACCGCCGCAGCACATCATTGTGCGTAAAGCTGCCCAACAAGGAATCACCGGTATTGATTTCCTCGCTGATAGCAAACTCGCTGGCAATCGTACTCAGTCTTGGATCCGTCGCGTCCATCAATCTCGGGCTTGCCGTAAGACTCTCCATTTCCAGGAAGTTTCGATGGGCAGACATTTGCCGGAGTCTGAGATTCTCGTAGGTGGCTATATTACTTTCAAAACTTGTCTCATAAATATCGTGAAGCACCTCCGGAACATTGTCTTCTAGCAAATAGCTGGCCTTTACTCCGTTGTCTCCCACCCAGTAGGCGTAGTGGCCCACAGTGGATTCCTCGCTCGCGGCCATGCCAACGATCTCATCGGACGCCACCAATTCTTTCGGGACATACACATCGTACTCATCTTGTCCCGTTCCGGGATTCTCTGGTTTCGCCGATTGCGCTCCGACCAGCTTCACCAAGGGATTACTCGTTCCCAAGTCGCTGGCAAACGGGTCGGCATCCTGCGTACCGCTGTCCAATGCGTAATTCGCATCAAGAGGGCGCGTTACGAGCCATACTGGATTGTCGTTTGAATTGTCATTGTTCCAAACCCCCGTCCAGAAGGGCTGGTAGACGCCATTCAGGTCGGGGTCCGTCGCATCGTTGAAATTGTCGTCGATATAGGCGCCGGATCGAGCCCCATCCGCGGTCGCCGTGATTCGCTGGTCCGGACCGGTAAACTCCTGCAAATCGCCAATTGCCATGTCCAAGGCAAGTCGCGCGTGGGCCCGGGCGACTCGCATCCCTTGATCGTAACGGTTTGACGCTGTTTCGACCTGGGTCAGCGAAACCAGGGACAGGCTCAATAGCAGGATAATAGCGGCTAGTGAAAACACCAGAATCAGAGCGAAGCCCCGCTTTTCCTTTAGCTTGCCAAGCTTTGCCATACTAAAGGCCTCCCTTTCCACGAACGGCTATAAAGCGGCGATACAGTTTTGAATTTTCCGCCACAATCTCTTCCCAACGATCATTCAATCCACTTTCCTCCATCGCCGACAATTCGCTTGCCCCTTTCTCGTCCAAGATTCGCAAAAATATTTCAACTACATCGGGATATCGATTAGAATAGGGGGTTCCTGAAAAAGTACTTCCTTGGTGCGTTAGTCCGTTCGGTAAGTTGGTGTGCAATCGACTGGAAGCATTCGCAGGAAAAATCAGTCTCAGGCCGTTCGGGGCATCCACGTCGCTCGGATCGTCAGCCGGATCTTCGTAAACATATAGTCGAGCCCCGAAATCGACCACGTTCACCGCTAGGATATTTGGTCGCTCAGGCGTAGTGACGTCTCCATTTGTAGTATAAACCGGTGACAACAAATCGAAGCCATTATCAATCGTATCCTCAACCGATACCACATTCCGGTAGAGCATGTATCGAGGAAGTCCGACCGTATCCTTGATGGTCGAGCGAATGATTTGGTAGCCTACCGCATTGAGCGAAGGGGAAGCGCAAATGAGCCGAATCCAGCAACCCGCCCATCCATACTCGTGGTTTGTCGTATCGAAGCCATCACCAACCGGTCTCTCTGCCAGTCCCCCTTCCCACTTCGCGCCTGCATTCGAAGGGTTACCCAACACGTTTACGGCGAACATCACAGGCCCTTCACGGAAAAAGGCCGACTCAAAATCCCGCGAAATAATATCCATTGCGGAACGAGCCTCGGTTTCCCGAGCCACCGAGTTTCCTACGTTGTCCCACGCGATGGCGAAGTCGCGCCCAATTGAGATAAAGAAGTACCCGATCACCGCAGTAATTCCCAGGGCGACCACCAGTTCGATCAAAGTGAAACCGTTTCGTGCCGTTCTCATTTCCTCAATACAGTCGGCAGAATGAGTTGCCGCAGCCCTTCCGCGTTGGACTCGTTATTGACGAATACGCCCCCGCTGCCTTCCACGTAGGCAGGCCAAATGATATTGAATAGGAAGACGCGATACGCGTCATCGGTATCGTAGTTATAATTTGCTGGGTTCGACACTGTTACCTTATAGTACCTTTGTGCATTAGTCATACCCGCTCCAGGATCAGTTGTAGTAGCACCTCCCAATTCCATCTCCAATAAAGTCTTAATTTCCACCGCGTTTGGAGCGGCCAATTCTGTGCTCGTATTCCGGTAGGACAAGGCCACTAAGCCAATGGCCGGCACCACCACAATCGCGAAAACCGAAAGGGCCAGCACCGTTTCGAGAAGTGTAAACGCGGATACACCAACCTTCCTGGATCTACATCGCACTGGTGTCATCGACTGCATAGCTTACCCCATTTCTTCGAATCATGATTCCTAGCGCGTTCTCGCTATTTTCGAACCGCAGATCGGTTTCCGACAAGCGTCTGGCCGTTCCTAGAATAATGTGATTGCTCTGCGAGCCATCACCCGCGCTGCACGCACTAAAGTCAACTCCTTTGACCCGGCCATCCGGTCCGAATTGAAAGCCAATCCAGTCCTGTTCGTCCCCCGTAGACGCATCGAGAGTGATGGTCATATTAACCGGGTACTCGATCGCCCCAATCGCATTGGGAGAGGCTACCACGTTGGAACAATTGTATTGGCTTCGAATGTCGGGATCCGCTCCATCCGCCGGCCAGGCGGCATCAAAGGAAAACCCATCGGTGGCGCCATCTACGATTTGAGGCACCAGATAAACGCCTTCGGGTAAATAGACACCCGAATGGGCCGCCTTCCAATTGCCGGAGTTGTACTCTTCCTCCACGATCACGCCGACGAATCTGAGAAATTTGTCTGTATCCGCTTTATCATAGTTCACGATCAGCATGGAATTGCTTCCCTGGGTAATCGCCTGCTGACGCGCGAATCGAAGCATACCATGAATCTCGTTTCTAGCCGCGCTAATCACTCCCGGAGGAAAACTGGACTGGTAGCCAACGATCCCCAAGGTCGCCAGGATAACCATGATTGAGAGCACCACCACAAGCTCAATCAGCGTAAATCCCCTTCCTTTCGATTCTCTAGTCATTCACCGTTCTCCGAGCTCCCATCCACTACTCCGCGTAAATATTGTCCTGATTCCCTGCCGCACTTTCGTTTTTCTTCCCGGCAGCGGTGACGTCTGTGAAAATTCCGTTGGGACCTGCCGAAAACAGGACGTAGGTAAAATTCTCCCAACTAGCGTCATCCGGATCA
>JAUHWE010000622.1 GCA_030424825.1 Verrucomicrobiia bacterium | reverse complement strand
CCCATCAGGCTGGTGCCTCCGATAACCGTGGCGGTGATAGCATCCAGCTCATACATGATTCCAGCTATCGGTTGGGCCGAATTCAGGCGCGAGGTCAGAATGATTGCGGCGAGACCACTCAAAAGCCCAGACAATCCGTAAACCAGGGCCTTCTGGAGTTTCACGTTCACGCCCGACAATAGAGCCGCTTCCTCATTGCCGCCGATGGCATAAGCGTAGCGACCGAACTTTGTCCGCGTTAATACAAAATGAGCGATCACATATACCAAAGCCGTAATAATCACAGGTACCGGAATATAGAATACTTCGCCGGTAGCGAGAAAGCGAAAGCCTTCATCGAATCCGGATATAGGTCGGCCATCCGAGAACATCAGGGCCGCCCCACGGGCCACGCTCATCATTCCCAGTGTGGAAATAAATGGCGGCAATCGTCCATAGGATATAAGGACTCCATTTACCAGGCCACTGACCATGCCAATGCCCATACCAAAGGCCAAGGCCAAGGGCAGCGGAACCCCGGCTTGGAGCCCCCAGGCCAGCACGACTCCGGAAAACGCTAGGATGGATCCCACGGACAAGTCGATTCCCGCAGTGATGATCACAAAAGTCAGACCCACCGCAATGATCGCATTGATGGAAGTCTGCTGGGCTACGTTCAGGAGATTGGATACCGTGAGAAAATGGGGTGTCAGTATCCACAAGACTAAGCACAATACCAATAGCCCGACAAGCGTCCCTAATTGACGGGCGTGGTGTGAAATATACTCGTTGAACTTCATTGCGCTTCTCCGATCGCGTGACTCAATATTGCTTCCTGAGTCGCTTCTTCTGCAGAGAATTCAGCCGCGATCTTTCCTTGCTCCATAACTATTATTCGGTCGCTCATTCCCAGTATTTCCGGGAGTTCAGACGAAATCATTATTATGCCCGCGCCCCTCGCCGCTAGGGCATTCATCAATTCGTAGATCTCTACTTTGGATCCCACGTCGATTCCCCGCGTAGGTTCGTCAAAAATCAAGATATCCGACTCGGTGCACAACAGTTTGCTCAACACCACCTTCTGCTGATTGCCACCGCTCAAATAAACTACTTGCTGGTTGATGTGAGGCGTCTTTATACGGAGCTCCTTGCAGTACTTTTCTGCCGCTTCCAGTTCCCTAGTTTCATCCACTACCCCCAGCCGTGAAAACCGTTCCACGCTAGGAAGGCAGATATTCTCTCTTACCGATAGTGCTAAGACCAGGCCTTGCGATTTACGGTCTTCAGTCAGAAATCCGAGCCCCCGGTTGATGGCTTGTCTGGGCGACCGGAATACCTCTGCCTTTCCGTGGACAAAGACCGTACCGGAATCATGTTTATCCACACCAAAAAGAGCCCGGGCCAAGGCCGTTCTCCCTGAACCCATTAAACCGGAAATGCCCAGCACTTCGCCACGATGTAATGAAAAACTGATGTCGTGCAGCTCCCCTTTGCGGGTTAGCCCCTCTACACGCAATAATTCTGCTCCGGCTTTCACTTTTTGCTTGGGGAACTGTTCATCCAAGGATCTGCCCACCATCATCCGGATCAATTTTCCACGATCGACTTCAGCGATGCTTTCGGTGCCGATGTAATGTCCGTCTCGGAAGACCGTGACGCGATCACCAATCGTAAACAACTCATCCATCCGGTGGGAGATGTAAATGATCGATACACCTTTGCGCTTCAAGCGGGCAATCGTCTTGAACAACTGGGTTATCTCCTTTTCCGTCAATGCAGAGGACGGCTCGTCCATGATAAGGACTCTCGCATTGAGAGAGAGCGCTTTCGCGACTTCCACCATTTGCTGCTCCGCCACACCGAGTTCATCCACAACGGTCCGTGCATCGATGCTCAATCCCAGTCGATCCAGAATTTCCTGAGCTAATGCAAACAACGCCCTCTGGTCAATGACGCCAAGAAGTTTGCGCGGTTCGCGACCTAGGAATATATTTTCACCCACTGTCAGGTAGGGGACGAGATTGAGTTCCTGATATATGATCCCGATTCCCAGTTCCTGAGCCTGCTTCGGCCCCTGTATTTGCGCTTCTTCACCATTCAGAAAAATCTGGCCGCTATCTTTCCGATAGGCGCCGCTGAGTATTTTCATCAGGGTCGACTTTCCCGCTCCATTTTCGCCTAGAAGCACATGCACCTCCCCCTCTCGCAGCTCCAGTTGCATATTGTCCAGAGCGACCACGCCCGGAAACGTTTTGTGGATGTTTCGCATTTCCAAGGCAATTCGAGGTTCACCCATAAGTGAGGTTGCTAGAGGGCTAAAAGAAAAGGAAGGGTTATTGGTGAGCAGGAGTGGACAGTATGGTGTTGGAGTTTCCCTATTAATTTAAGGAGTAAGTACTCATCCAATACTTCAGAGAATTTAAGGGTGGCGCGTAATGTAAACGTTCACATCGCGTAGTCAACAAAGCGGATTCCCCTGAGTCAATCCATTTGAAATTGATAGAGTAGAAACTAACTTCGATCTCAAGAGGATGTCCAATAAGGTCTATATAGCTATTTAGATTGACTGCATGGATTTCGTCCTTTCCTGCGTCCGCTTCGTTAAAGACTGCCCCGAAACTCGATTTCTCTAATTCATTTCAACAATACAGCCACGAGGCTCTCTTGAAACGCCTCCCTATTTCGTTTAAACAATGTATTCAATAATACTTAAGCCTTCAACGACTAACGCTTCATTCGAGAACGCAGATTCCACATTCAGACTACGAAAGCCAAAGTGTTTCCCCACGGATATCATCTAAGTATTGTACAACACGTTACACTTCCCCGGCTTCCCAATGCCGTACTGAAGCTTCGCCAGTTTATCGCTCGATCAAGGGCTTCTCCCCGGCACCGAGTGCAAGAATTGAACCTGGGACGCTCAACTCTGGCCCGATCCAAAGAAGATAATATTCCAGGATCGAACGCCAGTTTGCCATTCGGTCGAACAAGAATTTGGCCAATGAAACTACATCCTATTGGAAGCGGTACTCTCGTTTCCACAATTGGGATTAAACCGATTCATCTGGCTTGCTCTCTTTTGAGGTTGAAAAACGCTCTTTATTCTCAAATAAGTGCAGGAACGCAAATGTCTACCCCGGAACAAGAGAATTGGTTTGCTCAGGAGATTCAGGTCCATGAGCCAAAGCTTCGAGCTTATTTGAAGAAAAAGTTCCCCAGCCTCGACGATGTCGATGACATCATCCAGGAGGCGTATTCTCGTCTGCTAAAAACATCTAATTCAATCCAAGTCGACGAGCCGATGGCGCTATTGTACACGATTGCTCGAAATCTCGTGTACGATCTTTTCC
>JAUHWE010000621.1 GCA_030424825.1 Verrucomicrobiia bacterium | reverse complement strand
GTTTTTGCAATTCACGCTTTCTTCGCAGCCTGAATGGGATGCCTATCACGATCTGGTGGGAGGAAAGTGGTTTTTGAAAAACTATACCAAAGATCCCAAAAGGCATTCCACTTACTTCACGGAAATGACGCTGGCTATTAAGGTTCTTGATCCTAGTCATCCAGTAACCGAGGGATTGGAGGACTTTGCGATGACTGACGCCTACTATGGCAATATATACATGGATCCTTCGGTGCATCCTCTTCTAGGCACAAGTCATCCAGACATTGCATCCACGATTGCGTGGACCCACGAGTATAGAAATTCTAAGGTCGTCTACATTATGCCGGGATTCACAAAAGGCGCGTATGAGAATGAATCCTACGAAAGGCTTTTGGAGAATGCGCTTCGGTTCGTAGCGGAATAGGTTTCCAATCGAATCCGATTCAGCTGATCCCTTTATGGTTTAAGGGGCACTTTCTTTCCGGTTCGAATACGGGAGCCGCTGCCGTGTTTAATGCCGCAAGTGTATTGAAAGAATGTCCAAACAACAATGTTGGTCTGTCTATCATAAAATCATGCTGTCTGCAGATTTCTAATAAGGGAGTTTAGGGCGGTGAGCAGCTTTCTGGCGACTGCGCACAACGCCAGTTTTGGGGGTTTTCCAGCCTCCCGCAACCGCTGGTAGAAGACCTTTAGGGTGTCGTTGTATCGCGAGGCGCTCAGCGCTGCGAGGTAAAGGGCTCTGCGCACCCGATGCCTGCCGCTGCCGAGAAAGCATCTGCCTTTCCACTGCCCGGACTGGCGGGTGACTGGGGCGAGTCCGGCCAGCGACGCTATCTCCGAACGGTTGAGGGTCCCCAGCTCGGGCATCTGGACCAGAAGCGTCAGCGAAGTGACCCTGCCCACGCCCTTGACCGAAGTCATTCTCTCGAGCCTGGCCTGGTCCTGCGGGTCGGCCCGCAGGAGTTGCTCCACTCGCAGGAGGACTCTCTCGGCGTCCCGCTCCAGACGCCGTATAGAGGATTCGATCCTCTTTAGTATCCATTTGTCGGAGACATGCTCGGAATGGGTTTTCTCCATCGAGACCATCCGCACCAGCTGCGCGTGGCGAACCATCAGCTCGGCGGCCTCGCGTCGGCGGGGCGAGGGCAGGGTCTGGGCCTTTGGGGCGAACCGCTCGCCGTAGCCGGCGAGCAGCTTCGCGTCGATCTTGTCGGTCTTGGCCTCCAGCCCGATAGCTTGGGCGTACCGGCGAACCCGAAGCGGGTGGGGCCTGCTCCAAGCCAGGCCCTCTTCGACGAGCTTCTCGATGACGGCGAGCTCGTATCCGCCCGTAGGCTCGAGCACGGCGTGGGGGGCCCTCTCCAGCGAGCCTATCCATTCGGCGAGCTCGACGAGCCCAGGCCCGTCCCTGCCAAAGCGCTGGCTGCGTCCGTCGGCGAAGACGTCCACGGTTTTCTTTGAAACGTCGATTCCGACGTAGACTTTCTCGATTACATCACTCATGTTTCCCTATCGCAATGCGAGCTCGCCCCCGGCCAGGGGCCGCTCCAACAACAATCCGAACTTAGGCGACTAAGGGGCAAGCGATCGGGGATCAGGTTTGGACCCGGCCTGGCGAAAGCCGACCGATAAGTCAGACGATCTCCCGAACGCCCCTGAGTCGGGTGGCCACCCGACTCAGGGCCCTTCCTTCCACTTGAAACTATCTCGGAGACAGCCACAATGGGAAGACTCGAATAATATACGATAAGTAGGATGGTGCTGATTTCTGGTGTGTTGGCGTCGCTTGCGGCGACCGCATTGTTGGATTCTCTTTCCGCATGAGCGGTCGCCGCAAGCGACGCCCCTACAAAATTATTCGATTTATTGGACATTCTCTGAGTGTCATCATCCAAAATATCAACACCGTCGAAGCCTTTCTAAGTGGTGGGTCCCCGTTTTGATTCAGAGTCTATTCGTGTCTGATTCAGTTGATTCTATTTTTTGCTCGTCCTTACATCCTCATTGAGCAGGTCACCCCTTGCTCCATGGTGCCTCATAAAAGCGGTGGGAATGCCATTGATCCGATCGATGGTCACCGAGAGAAAGCCTCCAGTGTTCTCACCGTAGTAAAGATGCATTGAGCGATCGGGGTTCTGCAAGGGAGTCGCATGTTCGTCTGTGGCCGCGCCGCAGCCGTATTCGAGGATTCCTGTCTCAGGATGTTTAGAAATGTATTGCCAATGCCTGTCGCCGCAAATCACATACATATTATCCTGTTGGCCAATAAAGCTACGAAGCAGGTTTCCCTCGTAGGTCCATCCGGGGTCTACGTGATTGTCGCTTTTCTCTGCTTTCCACAAATGGTCAGGTCCAATCAGTGGCGTCGGACTTATTAGAAACTTGAAAGTGGCGTCCGACGCTTGGACGGTTTTCCTGAACCAGTCCAGTTGCTCCTTGCCCCAAATGGACTTGTTCGGTCCATCTGGATGAAAGTTTGGGTCGCGAAAATCCCTGACTTCAACCATCCAAATCTGAAGGTCTTTTCCCCAACGGAAAGTCCGGTAGTGGCGAGGATCGCTCATGGGTACCTGTTCGTCGAATACATTACGGCCATCCTCATAGGTGAAGGTCCCCATTCGCGAAGCCATTGTGGGCCAGCAGTCGTTGTCCCATGAGTCATGGTCATCCTTCATGAAGTAGGCGGGAACGCTTTGGAGAAAGGTGCGCGTATAGGAAAGGCTGTAGGTTCGATTCCAGAAGTATCGAGCTAAGTCTATGTGCGTCGCGAAAGGCTGAAAGTGGTCATAGTAGACGTTGTCACCCGCATGGACGAAAAACGTGGGATCTACGGTTAGCATGGAGTCGAAAATCTGATAGCCGTTTTCGCCGGCGTCGCGGGTATTGAATTTGGTGCAGGTGGCGACGGTAAAGGTTACTTTTTGGGTTTTGTCCTTTGGGGCGGCAGTGGTGAATTCGCCCTGAAGGGTGGCCGTTGCCTGAGTTGAAGCGCTTTCTCGAGCTTCTATAGTGATGCTGTATTTGGTTTCTGGATTGAGGTCGTCGAGGAAAAAGCGTTGAGTGTGGTCCCGGTTTGGGTCGACCCTTTGCCAGGCGGTCGTCATTTTAGCCGCCTCTTTACCGGTTTCAGAATAAGTTAGCCGAACGTCCCCCGTCGTTCCCGGGAGTGCCCCTATGGCGTCATTTAGAGTAAACCCTTCCGGAAGCTGATATCCGAAGCGTCCTTCTAACCCAAGCTCGTGCTCGTCCATTTTCTGAAATTGGTTGACCTCGCTTCGGCTTTTGAGGGTGAATCCAGTTCCCGGATATACGGGTTCAGGCGCTTGGGTTGTTCTTACCCATAC
>JAUHWE010000620.1 GCA_030424825.1 Verrucomicrobiia bacterium | reverse complement strand
CTGTGGAACGTCCCACCCCAGAAGCGCCGCGGTTCAAAACCCGTCAAATCTTCGACTCGACTAAGCATCTCCTTTGCGGCCTTGTTCGTGAAAGTGAGAAGCAGAATTTCGCTGGGCTTTACCCCTTTGGAGAGGAGATAGGCGACTCGGTAGGTAAGGGTCCGGGTTTTGCCGCTGCCCGCGCCGGCCAGGATGAGGAGAGGTCCGGGTTCCGCAGTGACTGCCGCGTATTGCTCGTCATTCAAGTCACCCCGAAAGTCGATTTCGGGAATCTCGATCGAGGGGGTTGTCGCTGGGAGATTGAAGTCCATTTGGCTAGAGTAAGAAGGAAATACGAAGATCGAAGAAGTCTTTTCTCAATAGATCCCCAAATAGGAGCCTTTTTTCCATGGTGCAGCCGAATGTGTCTCTCTCGATTGAGGCCTAAAAGAATGGGTGGCTTGTTTAGAAAGAACCCACCAAGTCGCATATTCTGTAGGGGCGTCACTTGCGGCGACCGCTCAAGTAGCTAGAGCACATAACGATGCGGTCGCCGCAAGCGACGCCCCTACACCAGAAATGCGAATAATCCGACTTGTTGGACATCCTTTTACGCTGCTTTGTCAATTGGAAGGGCAACGACCTCCGAGCGGTGCCGGTCCTCTGCGGCTATCGGTGACGTCCCTGAGATCCTACAGCAGCACGAGTGCGTCACGGTGGATGACTTCGAATCGTTTCCGATTCGGGAAAAGGGTCTCAATATCGGCGACTCCTTTGCCGGCGATTTGATGGATCTCGTGGCTTGAGTAGGAGCATTCGCCTCGGGCAATCGGTTCGCCGTCCGGGCTGACGACGTCGATGACGTCTCCGGCATGGAAATTCCCTTCGCACTTTATGATGCCGGCGGCCAGCAAGCTACGTTCCTCACGTATAAGAGCGTTGCAGGCACCGGTATCGACTTGTATGGAACCGCGAGGGCGTTGGAAATAGGCAAGCCACCGTTTTTTGGATACCAACGGGGCCTTGCTCGCAACGAAGCGCGTTCCGACATTTTCTCCGTCGACTAGTCTTAGAATGATATTGTCCGCAGATCCGTCCGCAATGAAGGTCTCGCATCCGGCGGCAGTGGCGATCTTCGCCGCCTGGATTTTCGGGATCATTCCGCCTACCGCCGTGGGAGAATTGGTACCCTTGGCCATGGATTCGATATGGGAATCGATCGTCTCCACTACCGGGACGATCTCGCCGGTCCCGTCCATGTCGATTAGTCCCGGCGCGGTCGAAAGGATCATCAATTGACTTGCTTCGGCCAAGGAAGCCACCATTGCCCCTAGCGTATCGTTGTTCCCGAACTTGATTTCGAAGGCGCTGACCGAGTCATTCTCATTGATGATCGGCACGACGTTGTAGTTCAAAAGCTGATCGATCGTAGCCTTCGCATTGACATAGCGATTTCGAATGCGGAGCCCTTCGTGGGTCAGCAGAATTTGGCCGACCAGAAGACCGTAGGGATCCAGACCGTTTTGCCAGCACTGGATGAGCCGGCTCTGGCCGATAGAGGCGCAGGCCTGCTGCTTGGGTAGGGTTGTGGGCCGCGTTTGGAGCTTGAGGGCGCCCATCCCCATGCCGATGGCTCCGGAGCTAACAACCAGGACTTCAATGTTCCGGTTTCTCAGTTCCGAAATCTGCTTGCAGATCGACTCAATCCGAACGGTATCGATCTCACCGATACCTTTCGTTAGGATGCCCGTGCCAAGCTTGATGACGATGCGTTGCATTTTAGATAGAATAGCGAGCAGCTGGTTAGTCTGTCGCTTCTAGTGTGAGCTATGGACTAAGGAGCTGCCGGCTAATGGGCGGGCCGCTTTCGACACGTTGCCTACACCGTTAAGAGGTCCTTTTCCTTGGCCGCGAGAAGGTCGTTTATCTTTTTGATGCCGTTGTCGGTTCCCGTCTGGATTTCCTTTTCACAACGCTTTAGATCGTCTTCGGAAATTTCTCCATCCTTTTGCAATTTCTTTATGGCATCCATGGCGTCGTGCCGGGCTTTTCGAACGCCGACACGCGCATCTTCAGCATGCTTGCTTACCAGTTTGACCAGCTCCTGGCGGCGTTCTCCGGTGAGCTCAGGAAGCGGGAGGCGAATCACGTCGCCCATGATTGCGGGAGTGATACCGATGTTTGAAGTCTGGATCGCTTTTTCAATGGCTTGCAGGGTGCCTTTATCCCAAGGGGTGATGGCGATGGTGCGCGTGTCCGGTGTCGAGATCGCAGCCATATCGCGAATCGCCATCGTGCTCCCGTAGGCCTCGACCATGATACCCTCGACCATCTGCGGATTGGCCTTGCCGGTATTGACAGCAGAAAACTCGCGTGAAGCGTGTTCGGTAGCTTTTTCGATCCCGTCCTCGAAATTCAGAAAGATTTCATCTTCGTCCATAGCGTGTTCGTATAAGGGTTTTGTTAGAGCGTCTAAGCGGTAATTGAAATCAAAATTTTACTCGTCGGAGCAGACAAGGGTGCCAACTTTCTCTCCTAGAATGGCCCGGCGGATACTGCCTTCCTCGTTGAGACTGAAAACTAGAATGGGGACCTCGTTGTCCATGCATAGAGAGAATGCAGTGGAATCGAGGATGTTTAGGCGCTGCTGGAGGGCGTCTATGTAGCTGAGCTGGTCGTAGCGAACGGCGTCGTCGTACTTCATCGGATCCTTGTTGTAGATCCCGTCGACTTTGGTCGCCTTCATGATCACTTCCGCCTGAATCTCGCTGGCCCGCAAGGCTGCGGTCGTGTCGGTGGAAAAGTAGGGATTGCCGGTGCCGGCGACGAATATGACGACGCGGCCTTTCTCGAGGTGCCTAATGGCACGGCGGAGAATGAACGGCTCGGCGACCTGATTCATCGGGATCGAAGTCTGGACCCGAGTCACTACCCCCATCTTCTCGAGGCATTCCATGAAGGCGAGGCCGTTGATGACGGTCGAGAGCATGCCCATGTAGTCACCCGTTGTCCGGTCGACCCCCCGGTCCTTTGAGCCGGATAGACCACGGAAAATGTTGCCGCCGCCGATCACAATGCAAACCTCGGTCCCGAGGGAGCGAATGTCTTTAATCTGGGCGCAGATTCGCTTTAGTATATCCCAGTCTATCGGATCACCCGTTTCGGGGCTTCGCAGCACTTCGCCGCTTAGCTTAAGAATGATACGTTTATACTTGGGTTTTTCGGCGGAGTTTGAGTCTGAGGACATTAAAAACTCGTTAAGCCATAGGGCGTTAAGGTCGTCAATGCTGCGTTTTGTAAACTTCGTCCATTTCAGCGCTTGACGAGGTAGGGAACTCTTCGCAACTTATGCGGCCTT
>JAUHWE010000619.1 GCA_030424825.1 Verrucomicrobiia bacterium | reverse complement strand
GATCTATATGCGGCGATTCATAGAAGTCCGACCCCATATAGCTGGTGTCCTTCCAACCAAAGTCATCCAAGAAGATGAAGAGAATATTAGGTTTGCTCGAGGCAGCGCTCGCCACTGAGACAAGAAGACCCAACGCTATGAGGAGTTTGATAGGGTGTTTCATTAGGGATTGGTTACTGTGAACCACGGAGTTAGATCGTAGGGCTAGCACTACCTTTTTGAATACCATTATTCTCCCTTCTTCCGTAGTTATAATCATTCGTGATCCATTAATTGAAAAGTCGTTCGACGGGCACAGTCTGTTTCGCGATCGAGGGACCGCTCCACTTCAGGTCGAGCTTGGGTTTGCTACCTGCTTTCTTAAGATAGTTGAGTCGAAAAGGATGAAGGCCGGCAGACAGTCTTATGCTAGCTGATTTTTCTGATCCCTGTTCGTATCCATAGTCGGCATCGATAATATTCGCATCGTGAATACGGAGAATCGCTCCCGAATCGGCTATGAGCGAGAACTCATACTCTCCATCTAAGGGAATATCTAAATACCCCGTAAACACGACAGCTCCTTTTTCGGGACCCACATCACCTTTGATTTCAGTGACTCCCCCTAACGAATCAGGAGCTTCATTCCAAAACTTCGGCGTCCAAGGAAAGTCACCTTTGTAACCCACCCACCTGGCTCCAGGTCTCACTGTAGCGACGTCGACCGACGGAATCAGTTCATTGTCGTAAGGTCTTGGGTTATCTGAGTTTGGTCGTCGCAGCTGAAGGGATCGATCTTTCATTCTCTTTTGCAGCCCCACAAAAAAGTCGCTCGACCCCGCAAGATTGTTCACTTCCTTCAAATCCGTCCTCACATCGTAGATCTCAAAATCGTCGCTGTGGCTTTGAATATTTACGCGGACTCCCTTGTATCCCTCCAAAAAGATGGCCTGCATTTCCTTTCGGTCCCGATTCCGATGACTCGGATCGAAATCGGGATAATTCGGCGTCTTCCCGCTATTCGAATACTCGACATAAACCGTACTCGCCTCCTGATCTCCCGACCCAGTCAAAGCCGGCACTAGTGACACTCCGTCGGAAAGCGCTGGCAGCGGAACGCCACCTAAATCCGCAAAGGTAGTCATCCAATCGTGAAACTGCGAAGGCGTATGGTCGATCCGCCCGGCTGGGATATTACCAGGCCAACGAGCCAAGGCAGGCATGCGAATACCCCCTTCCCAAACATCACGCTTTTCCCCATCGAATGGGCCGTACGATTGAAAGTGAACCGGCGTAAAAGGTTCCCCATCAATATAGCTCACAGACAAAGGTCCATTGTCATTGGTAAACACGACGAGCGTTTCCTCATCCAGATCCAGATCCTTCAAAAGCTGTACCAGATCGCCTACGGCACTGTCGATTCGGCGAACCATGGTCGCAAACCGCTGTTCCACATTTGACCATTCCGGGTTCCTGTAGTCCGGATGTATCCAGGAATCAATTTCGCCCGTAGCCGTATTGATCATTCTCCCTGGCTCGCCCAACCATTGCAGCCCACCTGTCAGACCCGCGCCTTTGGGAAACGCTTGTGTGGGCACCTGCAAGGCGGCATGGGGTGTATCGTAAGCGAGGTAAACAAAGAACGGCTCACCCCGCTTAGCTTTCTCGTGATCGGTGATCCACTTTTTCGTGTAGGCCGTAAAGAGGTCCGTCGTGTAGCATTTGTCGAGCTGGGCAGAGATTTCCTTTTCGTTGTGCCAGACCTCCTTTCCCGTTCGATGGGATTCCGAGTTGCCGATCGGCCATTCATTGTTCGGGTAGTGAACATGACCGTCCACGTGGCGAACATAGCCTAGATACTCGTCAAAGCCTCGCTTCGTCGGATAAGCGGGCCACTCGTCCGGAGTATTGAACGAATCCTTGGATTCACCCAAACCTGGCAGACCGTACTTGCCCACGTGCAACGTTCGGTAGCCTGCTCCTTTCAATACAGTGCCCAAGGTATGGTTATCCGGGATCGCCTTGTCGAAATCGTTGTTGCGGACTTCCGTGTGCCCCTGATGCAGACCTCGCAAAAGAGATGCCCTCGAAGGAGCGCAGACCGGAGCTGGGCAATAGTGGCGAAGCAATTGAATTCCTTCGGCCGCGATTCTATCCAAATTGGGGGTCGCGTGCTTTTTCCCCGTCCGTTGATTCTGATGCAAAACACCTAAGTCGCCATAGCCCATGTCATCCGTGAAGATCAGAATAATGTTAGGCTTCGACCCGCTTGGATCGGCATAACTCGATCCAAAAAATCCCAAGACAAGGATAAGGAAAGGTAGAGCTACTTTAATTCGAGAGCAAAAGGATGAGGCAAATTTCATAATTTCTAGGCTAAAACGGACATCATTCTGCACTCGCCCGGCACTGCGTCAACAACTGACGTACTCACCAATGAAAGAGACTGCAGAATGAATCAGTGAAGGATTACCGGTTCCGTTTGAATTGACAGGAACGAGGCAAGAAGTCGATTCTTGCTAGCTCGTGTCTAGAACGAATTCATCTAACCCTTTCGACTCCGATTTCAAGCTGCGCGAGCGACATCCCAATTTCCAGGACTACTTCGACAAGAATGACTCCCTAAGTGAAGAAACGCGCAAAGCGTTCCCGCATAGACTGGATGTTCCCTACGGTCCAGATGCGCTAAATACGATTGATATCTTTCCCGCTTCCCTAAAAGAGGCTCCTGTATTCGTCTTTATCCATGGAGGGTTTTGGAAATCGCTCGACAAACGTTCCTATCATTTCACAGCAAAACCTTTCCTTGAAAACGGGTGTGCTGCGGCCCACATCAATTATCGCCTCGCCCCCGAAGCGACAATGGGCGAGATCGTCGCCGACGTTACTGACGCGCTACACTGGATACACCAAAACGCATCGGATTTCAACGGCAACCCGAACCATCTCCACATCGCTGGGCATTCGGCTGGGGGACATCTGGCGTTAACGGCAGCGACCGAAATGGAAGCGAAAGGCGATCCCGTAGCCACCTCACTGAAAAGTACGCTCTGTATAAGCGGTCTCTTCGATCTGGATCCAATCCGAAATTCCTACTTAAAAGAAGAACTCGATTTTGACGATGCGACCGTCCTCAATTTCAGCCCCCTGCGCCGAGAGGAACTGAAGTCCAGCGTTCCCACCACCTTTGTCGTAGGCGGAGATGAAACAAACGAATTCCTGCGGCAATCTAAAGCCATGCACGATCGATTCATCGCAGCCAATCAGCCGAGCTCGCATCTCGTCCTATCTGGCCTCAATCATTTCGACATCGTTTATGAAATGGCAGCACAGGAGGGGTTGATAGCCAAGCAGGTATTATATTCAATTTTCCACGACG
>JAUHWE010000618.1 GCA_030424825.1 Verrucomicrobiia bacterium | reverse complement strand
AGGCCTACCTATCTTTGATGGGGCCTCGAACTAAACTTGCCGCGATCGTCCACGTTTCCAACGCAATCGGGACGGTCAATCCGATCGAAAAAATCATCGAAGCCGCGAACGAGAAGAGGATCCCCATTTTAATCGACGCGGCCCAATCGATTCAGCACATGAACATCGATGTCCAAGCGCTCGACTGCGACTTTCTCGTCTTTTCCGGACACAAGATGTTTATGCCAACCGGTATCGGGGGCCTGTACGGTAAACGCTCGAGACTTGATGAAATGCGACCGTATCAAGGGGGTGGCGACATGATTGCCCATGTTTCGTTTGAAGGAACCACTTACAAGGAACCGCCCTCCCGGTTCGAAGCGGGCACCCCCCATATTGCGGGCGGCATCGGTCTCGCTGCCGGCATAGACTACATCCAGTCAATCGGGAGAGAGGTCATTCACGAATACGAGTCTCAGCTCATTGAGTACGCCGCGCATCGTCTGAGATCAGCGCCCGGAGTAAGGTTAATCGGCGATCCCAGCCATCGTGCAGGCGCCATATCGTTCGTCATGGAATCCGCCCACGCTCACGATATCGGCACCATTCTAGACACCGAAGGTGTCGCCGTTCGGTCTGGCCACCATTGCTGTGAGCCTTTGATGAAGCATTTCGGCGTTTCCGCAACCGCCCGAGCGTCTATCGCGCTTTACAACAATCATGAAGACATCGACGCTCTCGTCGAATCTCTTGCAAAGGTCCATCAGCTATTTGGCTAGATTCCTGATGAATCCGGAATTGAAATCTCTCTATCGAGATATGCTCATGGGACACAGCCGCGACCCTAGAAATCAAGGCGTATTAGAAGATCCGGACACGACTTTCGAGCTAAAGAACCCTTTGTGTGGCGACGTCATCATTCTCTACCTCAAGACCTTTCAGAAACAGATTTCCCAGGCTAGTTTCGAAGCGCAATGCTGTTCCATTTGCATGGCCTCCGCTTCGATGTTGACCGAAAAGGTTACCGGGGCCGAAATAGAAGAGGGAATAAACTTTGCGGATTCATTGATCGAAATGCTCGTGAATCCAGAATTGACACTCGAACTTGACGACGCCGAGGAGATACAATCGTTGGAGGGTGTGAAGTCATTTCCTAGCCGCATTCGATGCGCCACCCTCCCCTGGGAGGCGTTTAAAGAAGCAGTCTCTCAATTAACATGATTCAGCTTCGTAACCTGAAGCTCCAGTATGGTGAGCGCTTTATCTTTCGCGATGCGACTGCCAGTATCGGAAACAAAGATCGAATTGGACTCGTTGGCTCGAATGGAGCTGGTAAAACCACTCTACTCAAAGTACTCGCTGACCAAGAAGAGCTCGATGGAGGATCTGTCGACAAAGCCAAGTATGTCACCATTGGCTACTTGCCTCAAGACGGTATAATCGCCGCGGGCAAAACATTGTTCGAAGAAGCGGAATCCGCATTCGAGAATATTTTGTCCCTAACTGCTAAAATCGACGAAGCCAGTGAACAGCTCCATTCTCTGAATACGGAATCCTCGGACTATCACGAAACACTGGAGCTGATTGGCACTTGGGAACGAGAGCTGGAAAACCACGATGTAGAGAAACTCCCTTCCCGCATTGAATCGATTTTGCACGGGCTTGGCTTTGAACAATCCGATATGCAACGGCAAACCAGCGAGTTTAGCGGCGGATGGCAAATGCGGATCGCTTTGGCCAAGCTCCTCCTAGCTACTCCCTCTTTGCTGCTTCTTGACGAACCCACCAACCACCTGGATATCATTTCTCAACGCTGGCTCGAAAACTACCTAAAGCACTATGAGGGAGCCATTTTGATGGTCTCCCACGACCGCGCTTTTCTAGATGAGCTTTGCAAGCAGACCTTCGAGATTACCCAAGGAAACCTGAACGTCTATCAGGGTGGATACTCCTATTTCGAGGAGCAGAGCAAAATCAGAAAAGAACAACTAGTCCGCTCGTATAAGAACCAGCAAAAAGAAATTGAGCGAACCGAAAAATTCATCGACCGATTCCGGTACAAAGCATCCAAGGCCAGTCAGGTTCAAAGTCGCATCAAAGCCCTGGACAAGGTGGATCGCATCGAAATTGAGACGGAAGAGAACTCGATCGCCTTCACCTTTCCCCCGGCGCCTCGCAGTGGTCAAACGATAATGGAGCTGGAGAATCTCTGCAAATCATACGGCGATCTCAAAGTAATTGAGAACGCATCCATTCGTATAGAAAGGGGAGATCGACTCGCGGTGGTAGGAGCCAATGGGGCCGGCAAATCTACCTTGGCGAAAGTGATCGCGGCCGTGGAACCCTTCCAAAGCGGTGTTCGCAAGCCCGGCCACAATACGGTCATTTCCTACTTTGCTCAGCATCAGGCTGACGAGCTCAACCCCGACCATACTGTTCTAGAAACTCTTGAGCGAGCGAATTCCGGCCAGAATACCACCCAGCTTCGTTCTGCCCTCGGAGCTTTCCTCTTTCATGGTGACGACGTATTCAAAAAAACGAACGTCCTTTCCGGAGGCGAACGCAATCGTCTTGCCCTAGCCAAAATCCTGACACAGCAAGCAAATTTCCTAATCCTCGACGAGCCTACCAACCATCTCGACATGCGGTCGCAAGAGGCATTGCAACGGGCGCTCGACGACTATGAAGGCGCCTTTATCATCGTATCCCACAATCGTGCGTTTGTGGATAGCATCGTGAACAAGACGCTCGAAGTTCGCAAAGATGGTCTTTCTCTATTTCCCGGAAACGTATCCGACTATATTAGACACATCGAACAACTAGAGAGCGGTGGTCAAATCAAGGATGATACCGCACGTTCCCAATCACCAAAAAGCCCTTCCGGAATTTCCCCCAAGGAAAGACGCCAGAAAAGAGCCGCTCTCCTGGCCGAACTCGCCCCAATAAAAAAGCGAAGCACTGAGCTAGAGAAACTCATTTCCCAGTTGGAATCCAATCAGGAATCCCTAACAACGAAAATGGCTGATCCTGAGTTTTTCAAAACTGGGAATGCCAAAGAAGCCATGATTCAGCACGAAAGGGATCAGATTGAGTTGGAGAAGAACTATGAAGAGTGGAGTGAGCTCTCAGACCAGATCGCGGCTAAAGAACAAGATCTTGATACCTATTCTGTCTAAACAACCGCTTCTCTAGAGCAAGTACGACGAAACGTGGTTGCCATTAAAATAGTTCCCGCTGTTCGATCTTCTGGCGCTTAAGCGAGTTTCCTTGGCTTCTCGCAATCAGCTCAGACAATGTCAGTCGATACTCGCATTGTTTCCGGCAATAGAGTATCAAAAGAAGGGCTGAGGCAATGGCATCATAAAGTGCGCAATGATACTTC
>JAUHWE010000617.1 GCA_030424825.1 Verrucomicrobiia bacterium | reverse complement strand
TGGGGGACTTGAGTGGGACTCAACTAGATGTTAAAATCTTTGAGTCGGGGATGCGCTCAATACGTGGGGGAACGACGCATTCCCTGTTTTTGACAGATCAAGGAGAACTTTGGGGATTGGGCAGAAGCCGAAGAGGTGAACTGGGAATTGATAGTGGCTTAGAAAGGTTCGTAGAACCTTTGGTTGTCTTTCCTGAGAACGTCGACAAAATCGAAGCCTACGTGCAATCCAGTTTCGCCGTTTTAAACGATGGTTCTCTATGGGTGTCTGGAAAGAATACACTAGGGGAGCTGGGAACAGGCAAAATTCAGGACTTATACGAATTCACAAAAGTAATCGAGTCAGGGGTCCACAGCGTCTCCGCAGCGACGAACACGCTCATTCTCAAAGAGGACAAAAAGCTATGGGCCATGGGACACAATCAGTACGGGCAATTAGGATACGTCGAACAACTAGGGGCACAAGTCCTCAACCCCACCCTCATCGCTGGTCACGACAAAGCCAATGCCGGACCCGATCTCATCCTTGAGGACACCGACAATGACGGCAGCGAGGAGGTCTTGCTCAACGCCTACAACTCGGGATCCCCCTGGAACATCGCCTCGTCAGAATGGAGAGGTTCTTTCGGAACCGCTTCTGGGAATCAGGTTCTCGTTTCCGTCGGGCCGGGCACGAATCCCATCACGTTGACCACGACTAGTGTTGATGGTACCCAGTCTTCAGATACAGCTAACATAATTGTCCTCCCCGATGACGACCCTTCTGGAACCTACTACCAATGGCTAATCAGCCACTTCAATGAAGAAACCATCAATTCTTGGACCGAAGGCATCTTCTTCGCCGACCCCGATTTGGACGGATTAAACAACCTAGACGAATGGATTATGGACTTCGATCCATCAGACTCCTCGTCGTCTGTCGAAGTTGTCTTTCTGCCCGACATGGAAAACAACATCATTGAACTCAAGCCAGTGTCCGTAAGTTTCGACTACAGACTCTGGTCCTCAACGGATTTGAAAAATTGGGTCGAAATTTCACCTCAATCATCGGAAATTGAAGGTGACACGCTCAAATTGCACATCGGGAATTCTGAAGGACCCTACATTCGCGCATCCTTGAGAAGGATTAGCGGACTGTAATAAGCGTTCTGGTCAATTACCGCTCACCCCCTCGGAATCGACAAGGCCCCTTAGTAGCGTATTTCCTTACCATAGCTTATTTGCATTATCTTCGGGTATTTTGTCTTCCGGCATGTCGCTATTCGGAGACCAAAGCGGTAGAAAATCGCGTAGATTCGCGAGCTGACCGATATCTACTTCGATCCTAATACTCTTTCGGTCGTTCATCTTCAGTTTGAGAAAATTTTTCTCAGGATTGTATTGGGCATCCTGTATGTCTATGAGCTCGTAACTTCTTTTTCCCCATCGATAACGCACTTCAACCCCCTTCTGCGAAAAGAGCACTGCCTTGGGAAGTTTCCACAATAGATAGGCGGCAAACGCTGGAAACAGAAACAGTTGAAGGATAATTACTCTAACAACGAAATCTGTCCAATAGTCTATCGGCACCAAAACCGGGTATGGGCTTTTAGGCTGGTTACCCATGAAGTGCAAAATGGGTATCTCAAAAAGCCCAGTCGCTTCAATCCCAACAATCGCAATTGCAATCGGCATAGTAAATAGCGGAGCCAATATCCACGACGATGTTAACGTGTTACTCAATCGAACCGATCGGCACTTCCTCGCAATGGGTCTCATATCTGCCTTTTCCCGATCCGCAGCAACTTCAGCTTCCTTCTCCAGCGACTCCTCTTCCACGCCACTAGATTCAGCAACATTTAATCCGAGGTCAATTTCCCGCTTACTTTCTTTTCCACAATTCCAGCATTCAAAAAAATCGATAGTATTCGTATTTCCACAGTAAATACAGTTCCAAGTCGATCCCATTGAATTTAAACGTGTATACAGATCCCGAACTACAGGTGTCATGGAATGCTCGAATTGATCTACCGTCACTTTCCCCTCCATCAATTCATCGAAAACGTAGCTTAGATCATAAAGATCATCGTATTCAGTTTTCTTAATAGACCCGTGCACACCACACTTCGTGCACCCTATGAAGAATGCTTGCTCGTCATTATCCGGGTAGATCGCGTATCGTTCAGGCGTTCCACACATCCGACAATCTATCAACAAACACTCTACTCCTAAATGTCGGAAGACTGACGCACTATATTCCATCTACAATACTAGAAGCCAACACTTCATTCCTGTCTATACAGATTTTTCTGCTTCCGAAGAATCGCGATAACTTTAACTGCCACAACCCCCCATGACACTTGTCAGCAAGAGCATACGATGTTGCTTTGACCCTCGAGAAACGATTTCCGAAATTGCCTTTCTTTCTTGAAGAAACTTCGTTTTTTAAGTCACCTTACTCAGCTCTAGATCCAACTTTGTGAAACTTCCTGCCAGTCTCAATTCCCTACTTTTCGCAACGATCGCAGTTTCCACACTCTCCGCTCAGCAATCAAGCGAAGTATCGATAACAAAAACGGCTCTTCCAGACTGGGTAGACTCGACGATTCTCGAGATCCCAGAAAGCCCTCCATCCGCTGAGCACAGCGACGGTGTCTGGTATCTGCTCTCAGACAATCAAATTAACTCTATCGAGGCAGTCAGTTTCTATCGTGGAGCGAAACAACTCACAAACGAATCGGGCGTTGAAGACTATTCAACGATTACAATCGAGTTCGATCCCAGCTACCAGAAACTTCAACTCCACACGCTTAAGATTCATCGGGATGGAAACACAATCGATCGCCTTACCGAGCAAGTCTTCGAAGTACTGACAAGTGACACCTCCAGAGAGAATTTGCTCTATGACCGAAACGTCGAGGCTCACGCGATACTCAAGGATATCCAGACTGGTGATATTCTAGAATACGCCTATAGCGTCCACGGCAGCAATCCCGTGCTCGATGGGAGATTCGACTGGGCAGCCCGACTAAACTGGAACGTTCCACTGAAAGAGAGACGCATACGGCTCATCTGGCCAAAGGACACGCCTCTACATATCAAGCATTTCAATACTCAACTCACTCCCGCTGTCAGTGAGAAACCCGCCTATACAGAATACAACTGGGAGGCGTACAATATCACCGCATTTCTTACCGAAAGCGATTTACCCAGCTGGTATAATCCATGGGCTATCGTAAAACTCTCTAGTTTCCAGGATTGGCAGGAAGTCGCTCGGTGGGGCTCTAAACTGTATGCCATAGACGAACCTATTCCACAGATCCTCAAAGAGGAGATCAAGCGTATTAGAGCGATTCCCAACAAGGCAACCCAAATCATGGAGGCGCTTC
>JAUHWE010000616.1 GCA_030424825.1 Verrucomicrobiia bacterium | reverse complement strand
TCAAAGGCGCCAGCAGAGAGCCATCCGAAGCGGGAATCTGATCAAGGCTTTTGAGGCTCGTCTTTGCTACGATTCGATCAATGAAAGGAAGCGTGTTTTGAGCCTCGGCAATAAAAGAGTCCATCTGGAATACACTTTCTGAAAGCTCGTTTATCGCTTTGAGAGGATTGACGAATTCAAGCCATGAATACGAAAACCGGTATAGATCCGAAATGAGGTTCAAACTAATCCAACCCAAAATCCAAAATGCGATTGCGGTTCCCGTTTTCTTTGCCAATGAGGAAACTGCGAGCGCAATTGAACTCAGGGAAAGCGTAGCGACGACTCCTACGGCTAGGCCGCGAAGCAGGGAAGGGAAAGTATGGTAGAAGAAAGCCCAGTCGGGTGCAAGGGCGTTCCCAACTAACCAGGACGCAATGATGGGAAATATCCAAATGACAGAGAGCGTTGTCACCACAATAGTGAATTTTCCGACAAGATAGTCCCAGCGTGTCAGCGCTTTGGAATTGTAGATGACGATTGCCTGGCTTGCTAGGTCATGGGCGATCAACTTATGGATGAACAGGGCGACCAGCACTATGGAAAGCAACGAGGCTGGAAACCGCATCATAAAATAGCTAATACGGTAGATTCCATCGACGCAAATCTCTGGATACAAGAGTGCCCAGGAGGTAACCCCGTTGATAATGGTGACAATCTTTTCGCCCCCCACACTTTCGATCCACTCAACGAGGGAACTTTCGGGTGTCACTATCTGGCCGAACAGGACAAAAACGAGGGACAGGAACAATGCTTGTCCAAAGGCGATGAAAAGGAAGGCCTTTACGATCTTGCCTGAAAGACAGAGTCGCAATCCGTAACGGGTAATCGCAGAGCGGCGTTTCCACAGTCCAACCGACTTGCCCTGCCAACGACGGTATTGAGGTTTCCATTCGCTCATCGAGGCGCATCCTTGGACTTCAATGTTTGCAAGTAGAGCTCGTTAAGAGCATCGGGGCTCTCTTTAATCTCCAAAGGGGAGAGTCGCTTCTAGTAGATTTATGAGTGGATTTAATGAGGGCTGACCATGGCTCACGAGAACGTTCCCATTATTCAATAGCCGGTATCGCCATCCTTGTTGCTGGAAAATCTCTACGAGCTCCGCTTTGCCGTGAGAGATGACGACTTCCGCCTCGGCATTGCGTCGTTCCTTGAGTGACTCCAGGGTGTCGTGGGCGACCACTTTCCCCTCTGCGATGATGACGATTCGTTCGCAAATGCGATCCACGTCGTGGAGAAGGTGGGACGATAGCACGACGCTGATCCCGGAATCTTTCCAGATGCGTTCGATCAAATCGAGAATCATCGCCTGACCGCGTGGATCGAGGCCGTTTGTGGGCTCGTCCAGAAAGACGAGGTCGGGATCGTGCACGAGCGCTTGGGCGATTTTTATCCGCTGCTTCATCCCGGTTGAATAGGTGTCGACTTTGCGGTACCGTTCCTGACCCATGCCAACGAAGTCGAGCATCTCATGAGCCCGTTGCCGAGACGCCTCGAAGGGCATGCCCGAGAGTTCTCCGCAATAGGTGACGTACTCGCATCCAATCATGCCAGGAATGTGGCAATCCTGTTCGGGAGCGTACCCGATACGCGTTCGGGTTTCTCGGCCATGCTGGTCGATGTCCTTTCCAAGGAGACTCACGGCGCCTCCATCCTTTTTCTGGAGTTGGAGCAGGCATTTTATAAACGTTGATTTGCCGGCTCCATTGGGACCCAGCAGTCCAATCGCTCCTTTGGGCAGCGCGAGGTCGACGTCATTCAGCACCACTTGGCTGCCGTACTGCTTGCGCAGTCCTTTGGTTTCGATGACAATCGGTTCAGCCATAGGGGAGGATCATTGGAGCCTATTACACAATGAGCGCTCCCGGAGTTACAGAAAAAACAGCGGCCGATTCTAAAGTGAATCGGAACCACGTCCTAATTCTACTAATAGGATATATTTAGTTCGAAAGTGAATACGGTCTTGTCGGAGCCCCCATAGGCAACGTTTTCCCGACCGTCGGAGCAGAAGTAGGCATATTTCGAAACCATTTGCACGTGATCGCTCAATGGGTAGGTCGCCACTATGTCCCATTCGCTTCCGAGAAAGTCATTGAGGTTTTCCGCTTCGAAATGGTGGTACGAAAGGGCAATCGGCATACCTAGGCTGGCGATTTCGTCCGTGTACCTCAGGTAGTAGTCGTGAAGGCCTTGCGAAAGGCCACCGATCAGCCCGAGAGAAGCGCTGGCAAACGGGTCGGCGAATCCATTGAATTTGTGCACGGTCGCCAGAGGGGTCGAAAATCCGCTCGTTCCGTTTCCGTCAAGAAACTCAAAGCCCAAAGCGAATGTGGATCCCTGTGCCGATCCTGTTATCTCGCCAGCGAGGTAGTCGAGTTCGAAGGGTATCGTTGAACTCGAATTGTCATTCTGCTTAGCGTAGCTAATCGCATACCCGAGTGACTGGCCGTCATTTTCCCGCTTTCCGGTGGCCCGCAAGCCGTAGGTGTCGCTTGAGGTCAATACGGGTCGCTCGAAATCGAGAAGATAGGCGAACGCGGTAAGGGAAAACCCATCGGAGATCTTGCGATTCCCGTTTGCGATTACACCGTCGAGATCTTGAGTGGTGGCATTGACTCGTTTGACCGAGTCGAGATATCCGAATTTGAACTGAGTCTTTTGGTCGGGCTTGAAGCTACCCGTCACGGCATCGAAGCTTTGTATATTCTGGCGCCATCCGACGTGGCCGATAAAGCGATGGTCATCCAGTGTGTAGACTTGCCGGCCGAGTTTGATTCCTTCGAAGTCAATCCAGGCTTGGTTGACCTCGGTTGTGGGGACGTCGAGACCGGGACGGTTGTCCGATTCGATGAAATGCAAGTCTTCTAATTCGATTTGCGAAGAAACACCGCCGTCCCAATCCCAAGTATAGCCAAGCCGCGTTCGGATACCGAGTCCGTCGATCGATTCCGTAGCGGTATCACCGCCATTGTATTCGTACCTCAGGCGAGCGTCTAGATTGAGAATACCAGGTCCCACTTCGGGCATTTCCCAAGCGGTTTCATCCCCTTTTAGGATCGGTAAATTTAACCAAGCGAATCCAAGGGAAACACAGAGTATCGAGGAGAGTCGTGTGTATGGACGAGTGTGTGGAGTCATCGAAGTGGTGGCGAAATGGCCAACCCACTATACACGCTCATGCCGCAATGGGGATTGATCTAAATCAATGAGGCTTTTGATTTCCGTTTGGCAGGCGCCAAATGACTGTGCTTCGGGCACTAGCTAGGAAAGGTCCAGATCAATTGACTGTCCCCTCTGGTGAATGTGTAATCATTCGGGCCTGTCTTAATGG
>JAUHWE010000615.1 GCA_030424825.1 Verrucomicrobiia bacterium | reverse complement strand
CCTGGAACTTGAACGTCCGGTACGGATCGAAGCGATGCGCGTTGGCGGGAAACATCGGCGCTGGCATGCTTTTTCCTCCTGACTGATGCTGCGCGTCAGGCCGCCTGGCCGACGATCTGCTTGATTTGCACGACGACGAACTCGGCAGGCTTCAGCGGGGCAAAGCCGACCACGCACCGGACAATGCCGGCGTCGATGTCGCCCTGGGTCATGGTCGAGCCGAGCCCGCAGAGCACGTAATAGGCATCCGATGCCTTCTCGCCCTGGAACGCGCCGGCCCGGTAGAGACCGCTCATGAAATCGCCGACGAGGACGCCCTTTTTTGCCGGCGCATCGGAGAACACGGAGTCGCGCTCATCCAACAGATCAGCCGGGCCAAGAACGGAAAGCCGGTCAACCTATTGACCCACTGCAACGCAGGCTGGCTGGCCTTCGTCGACCATGGTTCCGCAACCGCCCCCATTTACGCGGCACACGATGCGGGAATCCCCATCCATGTCTATGTGGACGAGACGCGCCCCCGCAATCAAGGAGCCCGATTGACCGCTTGGGAGCTGGGGCAACACGGCGTGCCCCATACCATCATCGCTGATAATACGGGTGGACACCTCATGCAGCACGGCAAGGTCGATCTCGTTTTGACCGGAACCGACCGCACCGCGATCTCGGGCGATGTGGCCAACAAAATCGGCACCTACCTAAAAGCATTGGCTGCGAAGGACAACGACATCCCTTTTTACGTCGCCCTTCCATCGTCGACTTTCGACTGGAACATTCGCGATGGCGTCGCTGATATTCCGATCGAACAAAGAGGCGACGAAGAGGTCAGTTTTGCCCAGGGACTATGCGACGGCCAATTGAAACGCGTACGTCTTTCGCCGGAAACGTCCCCAGCGGCCAACTACGCATTCGATGTCACCCCTGCCCGACTGGTCACGGGATTGATAACCGAACGAGGAATCTGCGAAGCGAATGAAGCGTCGATACGAACCCTTTTCCCGGAGAGGTGACCGAATACAATCGCGGTATAAAACCGCTCCTACGAGTGGCTAACGTTTCGTGACAAAATCGGCTTTTGAGTACAACAAAACGGCGGAACGGGACGATCTCGCCCTGCCTGCATTCCCAGAATTCTCACATCATTCACAAAAACATTGTCGCTTACCCGAATATCCCTAACCCTCCCGATTCTTGACTCCCTAATCTGCAAATCTCAACCATGGGCACATTTCTATCCTTTCTGTTTTTTACCGGTCTAGTTGGCCTCATCACCTACCTTAAGACTCGACGAGATAACTTGCATTCATCGAAAGGCTACTTTCTGGCAGGTAATAGCCTCAATGGTTGGGTAATCGCCGGATCGCTGATGCTCACTAATTTGAGCGCCGCTAATTTCACCGGAATGACGGCTAACGTCTATAAGGGAAACCTCTCGCCCATTGCCTGGACCGTGACCGTCATCCCGGTCCTCATCTATTTTTGCAGTTTCCTGCTGCCGACTTTTCTTAAGGGTGGGTTTACCACGATCCCGGAATTTCTTGAAAGCCGATTCAGCAAGTCCACTCAGCGAATTGTGGCGGTCCTGTTTCTATTTTCCTATATCGTGAGCGCTATGCCCGTCGCCCTGTACGGAGGCTCAATCGCCATCAACCACCTCTTCAACGTTCCCCAGGCATGTGGACTCAGTAACGAAATGGCGAGTTGGATCGGCGTCTGGGTTCTCGGATCCATCGGAAGCGTGTATGCGCTTTTTGGAGGCCTCAAAGGGGTGGCCATTTCAGACACCCTCAATGGGGTCGGACTTCTCGTTGGAGGGGCCCTAGTCTTTATCATCGGCGTCTACCAAGTGGGCGACCACAACTTTGTGCAAGGAGCCAAGACGATCCTCACCAAGAACACAGAAATTCTAGATGCGATCGGTGATGCCTCCGACGGCATTCCCTTCTCAGTGCTCTTCACCGGAATGCTCATCCACAATTTCTATTTCTGGACGACCAACCAATTCATCATCCAGCGCACCCTGGGAGCTAAAAGCCTGAAAGAGGGCCAAAAAGGCATCATGCTGGCTTCCTTCTTCAAAGTTCTGAACGTATTCTACATCGCCTTTCCTGGAATCATCGCCTTCCACCTCTACGGAGCTAATAATTTCGAGAATCCCGATTTCGTGTATCCCACATTGATACGCGACATCATGCCCAATTTTTTCGTTGGCTTCTTCGCAGCGGTTATATTCGGAACGGTCTTGAGCACCTTCAATTCCGTCCTGAACAGCTCCGTCACCATTTTCGCGCTTGATGTGTACAAACCCCTGTTCGGCAAGAACCGCAGCGACGACGAGGTCGTACAACGCAGTAAACGCATCGGCGTCGTCATGGCGATTGCCACGATGACGATCGCCCCTTTTATCATGTACTTCCCTAAGGGAATATTCACATTTATGGTACAAGTCGACAGTCTCTTTGGAGGTCCGATTCTGATGGCGCTTCTCCTCGGATACTTTTCCCGAAGAACACCTGCCAAAATCGTCAATATTTGCCTATTCCTCTTTCTGGTCGTCTACGGCACCCTGATGTTCATCATCAAACCGGAAATGCACTACCTCCACTACATGGCGATACTGTTTGTGTTCTTCATATCACTCGCACTCCTCCTATCCCGCACCTGTCCAGCCACAAAACCTGAGTTCCGCACAATGACGGTCGAAGGCCTGGACCTGCGTCCCTGGAAGCACTTCAAACTAGTGAGCATCATTTCGATGCTGGTGATGGTCGGAGCCTACATTTCCTTTTCCTCATGGGGGCTCGTCGAATCGGACAAGCCCAAAACCATAGAATATGGATACATCGCCATGGGACTGGTGATCGCGTTTTGCGTGTTCGGCATCCCCCTCCTTCGGCAACGGATTTCCCACTCCTCCTAAGTGGGACAAGAACGTTCAAAAGATTCGCTACCCACGGATTCTCTCGAGTGAAATTGCTCTAGGTTACAATAGGGCCTCTGGAGAATGGCGTAATTGCTTCTCTACTTAACAATCTTGTTTGGTTCTATCCCACGAGAGACAGAATTGCCCTCGGTTTTTTTCTTACTCCCGCTCTAGCCTCCTCGTGCCCGCTGTGCTCTTCAGAGGCGGAAACAAAGCATCCCCGGGGCAACCGTCTTCGTTCGCAGAACTACGCCGAGTCAAGAGCCCCGAGGTATTTTAAGGTAGCGGGCGATCTCCGAGCGCCCACCCGATAGATACACCAATGGGCGCTCGGAGATCGCCCGCTACCAATGTCAGCAACGAAGCCACCGACAAGTCGGGGTCTGCGACAAGCTTCGAGGTATTTACCCGAAGGGAAATAAAATAGGACCGGCGTCTTCAATCTGA
>JAUHWE010000614.1 GCA_030424825.1 Verrucomicrobiia bacterium | reverse complement strand
GAATTCAACTACGAAACCTTTACTGCCCGATACGGAAACATCTACACCACCCGCCAGCTCCTACAGCTTTTTCAAAGAGCGTACGGGCAATTCAATCCAATCGAATCGTATTGGAAAAAGGGGCCTGACCAGTTTATCGACCCTTTCCGTCCAACCATACAACCGACAGGTTTCGCCACTCTGGAGGAATTGGAAATCGACCGGTGCCAGCATTTCGCTGCCGTACGAGAAGCATTCGAAACCCTTGATGTATTCATTTTTACACTCGGTCTTACCGAAACCTGGAGAAATGACAGTGACGGTGCGGTCTATCCGCTTTGCCCCGGAGTCAATGGCGGGGTTTACGAGGATTCAACCTACTCTTTCTTGAATCTCAGCTTAGAGGAATGCATCGCCGACCTAAACAAGTTTGTAGACTTGCTGAGGTCCGTGAATCCTAGTAGCAAAATGATACTGACAGTATCACCGGTACCCTTGATGGCGACAGCGGAAGACCGCCACGTCTGGGTCTCGACGACACTCTCAAAAGCCATTCTAAGACTCGCTGCAGAATCCGTTTCTTCGACAAGGGAAAACATCGCCTATTTCCCTTCATACGAAATCGTCACATCGCCCGCCTCTAGAGGGAAATATTTCGCTGAAAACTTGCGTGATGTTCGAGAATCCGGAGTGGCTCACGTAATGGATATTTTCTTTAAACAGGTTGCGGGTGAAGCGCCTTTGAAAGCCGGATTCGTTTCGGATAAAGACAATTCCACGACTGAAAATAGCTTCGAAAGTCTCGAGCGAATCGTTGAAGCCATCTGCGACGAAGAGATGCTCGGTCTCCAGGCCCCCTGAATTCCTTGTCGATGAATGATCTCTATATTGTATTCGAACCGCTAATGTCCGATAATTTAGAGAATCAGAAAATACCCTGAACTAAGCATGCGATTGAAAACCCCAGGCAATCTTGCCCTCCTGCTCCTTCCCTTCTCATGGATCGTCTCCGGGATAGACATCCCCCCTCCCGTATACAATTTCCTAGAGAACCACTGTCTCGATTGCCACGATTCCTCGGAGCAGAAAGGCGATCTAAACCTGGAGGAAATGAGCTTCGATCTCTCCGACCCGAAGGTAATGAGCCATTGGGTTCTCATTCACGACCGGGTGCAAAATGGGGAAATGCCGCCCAAGAAAAAGCGACGGCCTGAAGTGGACGCGCTTACCGGTTTCCTGAACGATATCGGGAATCCAATGCTCGAAGCCGACCGCCAGAGGATCGCAAAAAACGGTCGCTCCAAAGTTCGTCGACTCAACCGCCTGGAGTACGAGAACGCCCTCAAGCACATTCTGAACGCCCCTTGGCTCCAAGTCGCCGATCGCCTCCCCGAGGATGGGACCGAGCATTTGTTCAACAAGATCGGCGACCGCCTCGACGTTTCCCACGTTCAGATGGCCAAATATCTGGAAACCGCCGAGTTCGCCATCCAGGCCGCAGTCGACCGCGCGGCCTATCCATCCGTAACGACCAAGCACTACGCTCGTGAAGAGGACCGAATGCTCAACTATTTAAAGTATCGCAAGAATGCCCAAACGGCCCCCACGCGGGCGGCAATTCCCCTTTTAGGCCTCACACCTCAACCCGAGGTCATTCGCGGAAACCAGCCCACGACGGTAGGCGAATCCAATCCTGCCCTCCGCGAACTCGAAGCGTTCGGGTTTGTCTCCGGCACCTATACGGCAACGACTAAGTACGACTTCAACAGCGTAAACATTCCCATCGACGGCGAATACCGACTCCGGATGAAGACCTACACCTTCATGGCAGGCCCCAATGGCCGACGCGGCGGTGACGACAATGGATTGACAGGCGGCGATCCGGCTTGGTGGAGACCGGATCGGAATGTCGCTTTCGCAGGGAAACGAAGCGAGCCCATCACCATCTACGCCCTTTCTCCGAGCCAGGACAGTCGCTGGCTAACAACGTTCGACTCCTATCCCGAGCCTCAAGTCATCGAGAGGGTCGTTACGCTAAAGAAAGGCGAGGCAATACGGCCAGATGCGGGGAGACTCGTCCGCACTCGACCGGGATGGAAAGGCAATCCCAATGCGAGCCAAGAAGGTGTGCCGGGGTTTGCCTTGAACTGGCTGGAAGTAGAAGGTCCTCTCAGCGAAACGTGGCCCCCCGCGAGCTACCAAGCGGTATTTGACGAACTCCCTTTTGAGGTATCGGAAGATAAAAGCGTTACCGTGATTTCCGAAAATCCGGAAAAGGATGCCCAACGACTGATCCTGCGATTCATGAGACAGTCATCCGGCAATCCGAAAGTTCGCAAGGCTGACGCCGCCCCCTACATTGGCATTTTCAAACAGGCCATCGAACTGGAAACTCCTTTTACTGAGGCAGTCATCTCCGCTTGCGCCTCCACCTTGTGCTCCCCCAACTTTCTCTACTTCGAATCGCAACCGGGACGTCTCGACAACTCCGAGATCGCCAATCGGCTTTCCTACTTCCTCTGGAATGGCCCACCCGACGAAGCCCTCCTCAAGAGTCGAAACCTGCGGGACCCTTCAGCGCTTGCCCAACAAGCGGATCGCATGCTGGAAGACCCCAAGTCCGAGCGATTCATCAATGCCTTTCTGGACTACTGGCTCGATTTGCGTCAGATAAATGCCAATACACCGGACGCGGAACTGTATCCTGATTATTATCTCGATGACCAGTTGACGGAAGCGTCACTCCTCGAAACACGTCTCTTTTTCAGAGAGCTTCTCGACCTCGACCTACCCATTCGAAATCTAGTCGACTCCGACTTTACGTTCGTCAACGAACGCCTCGCCCGTCACTACGGGCTTGAACCGTTCGAAGGCGTGCAACTTCGTCGCGTCGACCTGCCGGATGAGTCCCCTCGCGGTGGCGTGCTGACGCAGGCGAGCGTCCTTCGCGTCACAGCCAACGGCACCACCACCTCTCCGGTAGTTCGCGGGGCTTGGGTAATGGAGCGCATCATGGGAGTACATATTCCACCGCCACCGTCCGGAATTGAAGCGGTTGAGCCCGACACTCGAGGGGCCACTACCATTCGCGAACAACTCGATCTTCACCGGGAATCCGAATCCTGCAACGCCTGCCACGCGAAATTCGACCCTGCCGGATTCGCTTTGGAAAGCTTCGACGTAGCCGGAGGGTGGCGAGATCGCTATCGGGCCATGGGTGACAGTAGCGATCCGGTCGAAGGATACGGCAAGAATGGCCACGCCTTCCTCTTCCGCGAAGCCGAGCCCGTCGATCCTTCTGGCGAGTTTTCGGATGGCAGTTCATTCGAGGATATCGAAGGACTGAAAGCGCTCTTGCTTAAAGACGAACGAGTGGTCGCCCGGAATTTCGTCAAACA
>JAUHWE010000613.1 GCA_030424825.1 Verrucomicrobiia bacterium | reverse complement strand
TTCGAGAAAACATGGGAGGGGGAACTGCAGATGAGTTTGGGCCCTTGGTCTTGCAGGGTAAAGCGTTCATTGATCAATCTGGACATACCGTAAACTTAGCACGAACGGATTAACGGACCGAATAGGGAAGTGACCCTTTGGGTCGCTTTACGATACAGCGGGTAAAGGCGTTGGGTAGCTAATGACCCTTGCTAGTAATGGCATTTAGACCCAGTGATCGAGCCAACCTGAATGAGGGGGATTAGAGCAACTAGGCGAGAAACCATTTAATGAAAGCGAAAGCAGTAGTCTTCACAGGCAGGAACCAGGTCACCTTCCGATCGGTGGAATGTCCCGATCCGGATGCCAGCCAGGTGGTCGTGAACGTTACTCACTCCTGGATTAGTAATGGGACGGAAGGGTCTTATCTGCGTAGCGAGCGAGTCGATGGTGATACGCCATGGCGTCCGGGCGATCGGGATCCGTTTCCGATTGTGGCGGGCTACCAGAAAGTGGGCATTGTCGATTGGGTCGGGTCGGAGGTTGAAGAGTTTCGCAAAGGGGACGCTGTTTTCGTATCGGTTAGCTTGATTAATGGGATGTTCGAACGACGGGGCGGGCACGTCTCGCCATCAGTCTCGGGTCAAGGAGCGGTCCTCAAGCTGCCACCAGGATTGGATCCAGAAGCGTATTCTGGATTGGTGTTAACGCAAGTGGGATTCAATTGCGGCGATCGGCCTCAGTTCAAAGCGGGGGACGCGGCAGTGGTCGTGGGAGATGGATTAGTGGGTCACTGGGCGGGGCAAATGCTGGCTGCCCGAGGTGCGGAAGTGGTGATGGTTGGGCGACACGAGGATCGTTTAGGATATTTTACGAAAGGCGAGACGCTGCTGGAAAAAGGGGGAGCATGGGTGGAAGGGGTGAAGGAGCGATTTCCCGATGGCGTACAAGTGGGCGTGGATACCGTGGGTTCCCTTGGGGTCATGGGTCAGTTGGAAAGCTTGATGAAGCGATTTGGGCATTTGGTATCGGCGGGTTTCTACGGAACGGATGATTGCCTCGCCCTGCAACCACCTCGCTACAAGGAACTGTCGATCGATCTCGTATCCGGAGCGACGCCTGAACGCCTGGCGCAAACCATGAAACTCGTTTCGGAAGGAGTGTTGGAAACCTTGCCATTGATTACACATCGGTTTCCGGTAGAAAAGGCGGTGGACGCGTGGAAGTTGATTGAATCGAAGAGCGAGCCTGTGCTGGGCGTAGTGCTCGAATGGACGTAGGCATGAAAGCAATACAATATGTAGAAAAGGGACGGCCTGAACTCATCGATCTGCCGCAGCCGGAACCCGGAGAAGGTCAGATTTTGTTGAAGGTCGAAGGTGTTGCGACGTGTCCGCACTGGGACATGCACATTATGGATGGTGTATCCATGGTACCGGGGGGCAAGGTCGAGTATCCGTATATGCCCGGGCAACCGGGTCACGAGGCAATGGGTTCCGTGGTGGAAGTGGGTCCTGGAGTTGAGGAATTTGCGGTAGGCGATCGAGCGGCCCTTTGGCAGGATCAAGTGGGGGCTACTCAAGGATGCTATGCGGAATACGTGGCCGCCGATACGGGCAATTTGCTGGCCATTCCCGATTCGCTGGCTCCGGAAGAGATCGCCTCGCTGGAGCTCGCCATGTGTGTTCAGGTATCCTTCGACCAAATCGCTAACATTCGGGACATTGAAGGGAGCCGATTTGGCGTGAGTGGTTTAGGCCCTGCGGGGTTGGTAGCGATTCAATTGGCCAAAGCCTATGGCGCCGCGGAGGTAGTGGCTTTCGATCCGGTGGAGTCACGTCGTGGCTTGGCTCAGATGCTTGGCGCGAATCGCAGTCTGGATCCGACTCAAAACGGCGCATTTTCTAGTGACCGGTTCAGTCCGGAGGCCTTGGACCTGGCGATCGATTGCACGGGCCTGCCCGTTTCGGTCGAGTATCTCATGGAGCGCACGCGAGACGTTGTCGTTTTGTTTGGCGTCTTGCGCGAAGACGCTCGATTTGGCTTCAAGCATTGGTGCCGAGCCCTGCATTTGGTGGGCTATGGGTCGCATAACAAGGCGGCTGCAGAAAAAGCGTTGGCCCAGATCGTGGCGGGGAAGCTGAAACTAGCGCCCCTCATTACCAAAACGCTGCCCTTGGAGCGCTATGCCGACGGCGTGGAGCTGCTGCGTCAACAGAAGGCCGTCAAGGTGTGTTTCACGCCGTAGCCCGATGTTTGTCGATGGGCTTCGGCCAGGCGATGTCGCAGAATTTGGAACGCATTCCGCTTTCCAGCTGTTTTACCTTACACCGAAAAAGCTTTCGGCAGGGGATAGGCTGCTTTTAGGATCTACCCATCGTTCATTTTCTTTCCTCATGTATCCCTACACACTTTTAGTTAGAAAGCGCCTTTTGATTGGCCTGACGGGTTGGGGCATGGCCTGCCTCGGAGCGTTTGCGTCGCCGTCTCCCTCAACGCCGATGAGCGATGCGGAGTTTGTCCGTTTGTATCGGGAGCGCTGCGAATACCTGATCGATCAGACGGTAGCCAATACGGATCCGGATGATTTAACGAAAGGCAGCAGTTTTACCATCGCGGCCAATCTGCATCGGAGGGCCAACCTGGAATGGGCGAGCAAACGATTGCGGCTATCAAATGATCCCCCATCGGGAGCGATGTTCTGGATGCATCCGATGGTCTTGCTGATGGAAACAGGCAGGGGTGTCTTGAAAGACGACGACTGGGATTTTATCCGGGAGCTATGGCGGACCTATTTCCCCTATCGCGGCGATACCGAAAATCACTGGGTCATGTACTATGTGAGCCTCTATCTTGCGGCTGAGATGTTTCCAGATGCCGGTCCCGAAGCGTGGTACAATGGAAAATCGTCAAAGGAAATTATGGCAGATGCGAAAGCCTTCATTTTGGATTGGATGCGCATTACAACTTCGTATGGCCAAGGCGAGTATGACTCTCCCAACTACATTGAGGAATATACTCGACCGATGGCCTTGCTGGTGGGTTGGGCACAGGATCCAGAGTTGCGGCTGAAAGGCAAAATGATGATGGATTACATTTTGCTCGACTATGCGGTGGAGAATTTGGAGGGCCTTTACGGCGGTGCCCATAGTCGTTTGTACCCACGTTATCTGTTGCAGCCGGGAATTACACAAGCGGCGGGGCATGGATGGCTTTTGTTCAATCAAGGCGAGTACCGCTCCAATGGAGGAACCTTAATGATTGCATTGAGTGGCTACACTCCGCCGCCGATCCTTTTTCGCATCGCGACCGACCGGGACAAAGCCTACGTGCATCGGGAGTTGAAGCGAACACGCTGGCGCTTCCGACATGCCGGTCCGGATGCATTCGAAGTGGACGGGAA
>JAUHWE010000612.1 GCA_030424825.1 Verrucomicrobiia bacterium | reverse complement strand
GAGCCCGCAAAGTCCGCTCGATCGCCTCAAGGCCTCTCTCGCGGCACGTCTGCATGGGAAAAGTGACGCGATTGACGCGATTGTGGCCTGCCTCCTGGCGGAGGGCCATATTCTGATCGAAGATGTACCAGGAGTCGGCAAAACTACCCTCGCCTACGTTCTGGCAAAATCGCTCGACTGCGAATTTAACCGAATCCAGTTCACGAGCGACATTCTCCCATCTGATATTCTGGGTGTCTCGATCTACCAAGGAGCGGACAATCAGTTCGAGTTTTTCAAAGGACCGGTGTTTTCCAATATCGTGCTGGCGGATGAGATCAACCGCGCCTCACCGAAATCGCAATCGGCGCTTCTCGAAGCAATGGAACGCGGGCTGGTCACAATTGATGGCGCGTCTCGTCCGATCAATCCACCCTTCATGGTAATTGCTACCCAGAATCCCATCGACTTCGAGAGCACCTTCCCGCTTCCGAGCGCCCAGCTCGACCGTTTTCTGATGCGGATTTCCATGGGGTACCTTGAAAAGGAAGACGAGTCCCGCATGATTCGCTCCGGCAAATTGCACTATGACCGCATGGACATTCAGCCGGTCGTCTCCCAGAGTGAAATCATCGCCCTTCAGGAGCGAGTAGAATCCGTTTTTGTCGAAGAATCCATATACGACTACCTGCACGAGATCGTCCTCGCGACTCGTAATCGAGCGAGTATCGACGTAGGCATTAGCCCGAGAGGCGCACTCGCATTTCGTTCTGCCGTGCAAGCAGCAGCCCTAGTCAAGGGACGCAATTTTGTATCACCAGAAGACATTCAGCAATACGCCGTTCCCTGCCTGGCCCATCGGCTTCGCCTAGCTCACAGCGTTTCCGGATCGTACGATTGGGGGCGATCGGCAAAAATCATTAGAGACATCCTAAGCGACATTCCCGTGCCCCACGCCCAGGACTAAAACACTTCATGACACGCGTCTTTCAAAGGTTCACTCCATCCGGCACCGTTTGCGTAGTTAGCGGAGTTGTCGCGATTGTGTCCGCTTGGTTTTGGGGCAATGCCCTCGCATTCCTGATCGGCTATGCCCTCTTATTTGGCGCGGTGTTTCACTGGTTCGTCGCTCGGTGGTGTATTCAAAACCTAGTGATCGAACTCACTCCCTTAGCCCAGCATGCTCGAGTCTACGCGCCCTTTCCGTTTGAGGCCAAATTTTTCAACAGGAGCAAATGGTTGCCCATTCGCTGCCCCGCAATAAAGATCGTCGAAACAGGTCGGAAGCGGGAAACCACCTTGAAAATGCCGCACACCCTTCCGCCAGGGCAATCCGTTACGATGGCTTTCTATCCTTTGTTTGGACGACGGGGAAAGCAGCGACTTATTGCCGTAGAGGCATATTCGCGTTTTCCGTTTGGTCTGACTCGATCGAGCAGAGTGTTTTCGCAAGTCTCACCGGCCGTTTTCATTTGGCCGGAATTGGTAAAACCGCCCATTGAAGTTTTACGCGAATGGGAACACTCACCCGAGTCGGGTCGCACGTCTTCTCGACGCACACCGACGGATAAAGTGGACCCAAATCGGTTCCGCCAATACCATCCGGGGGACTCGCGAAGACGCATCAACTGGAAACTATCCGCAAAAATCAGCAAGCTGATCGTTACGGAAAATACAAACAGTATCCAGGCCAACACCTGGTTTCTGATTAACACGCATCCCTCTCACTGGAAGCGACCCGTTGATTTTGAGGAAGGAATCCGCCTCCTCGCATCCGCCTTGGATTTTGGCTTTAAGAGAAGGTCTCTGGCGGGGATCGCTATCAACAATTCGCGCATCTCGATCCGTGGACATCTGGATTTCGAGAGAGTCCTGGACCAGATTAGTGAATTGGGCATGGATCTAACCGTCGACCCACGTGTGCCCGATCTCAATCCGGGCGAGTTTCTCATCCACAGCGGAAAGAAAGGTGTGACCATCCATGGCCCGCAAAGCCGGAAGGTCGCTGTATGAACGCGCAGCCTACGAGACCCCATATATGGCGGCACATTCCGCGAGCTATTGTCGTGTTTTCCGGACTCTACATTTTCCACCGATTGTCTGGAGATGCCCTAACCTCATGGTCCCTATTGGGAGTGGCCACATTCGCTTTGCTGGCTCGCATTACCGGATCCCTGGTAAGTCGTAATACTCGAATAGAACTCTCGATTGCCTCTACCGCTTGTGTCCTGGTTTTTCTTCAGGGTGGATTCATTGACCATTTCAACAGCCTTTCCATGCCGTTAATTCTGAGCATAGGACTGCTGCTAGTGGGACTGAATGCACTGAACCTTTCCATCCCTCAGGCAAGAATTGCGGTGGTTCCCATTCTGCTTATCCTGTTCTTTGCGAGTCAGCGATATTTTTACCCGTACCTCAGTTCTGTATTCTCAAACCCAATATTGGCGATCCTGCTTTTAGTTGCCGCCTGGGAATTGCTGTCTTCCCTAATACATGCCAAACAAGACTCACCTTCGATCATTGAAACGGGGGCGACCCTGGCCCTACTACTTTTGTTCTACAACCAGACCGCCGATTTTCCAATCGTCGCTTTTCTCGCAACGGTTGTTTTGATGGCCTACTTTTACGGAGCCATTCGGTCACTGGATGTCGTTGATGACCCCGCAGACAATACAGCCACTGTTCAGCTGCAGCGAGGTACTCTTAACAATCGGCTGATTCTAAAGCCCTACCTTATCCTGTTTTTGGCAGGATTCTCCATCTTCGCGCTAACGGCTTGGGGCATTTTAACGCAGGCTCCGAAATTTCCTTTTCTGGCATCGTTGGAAACGCCTCCCAAGACTCTTGAAATCGAGCAAAGAGATCGCCTCGAACAGGCATTCTTTTCGTTCAAGCCTTCTGAAACGGATATCCCTAAACCGCTCAAACCTCTGAACCTCAGCATTCTGGAAGAGGCCTTGAAGCAATCGAGCAACACTGACCCTTCTTCCGTTCGCCGCAGAGTGGTTGTTCGCAATGAGCGAGAATCAGACGAATTCAATATTGGCAATCAGGAAAGCGAAAAGGTACAGACAACCCGAATTTCAAAAATCCCCTCACTGCGTATTTCCCCAGTAAAGTCATCGCAAACACTTCCTGAATACAGTCTATCTGCTGAAATAGACACCGACACTACTCAAACTCCTGCCCAGCCAATTCAATACGATTTCAGTTTTGATTCACAGCCAACCGAGGTTGAAGTTGATGCCGAACCTTCGGAGAATATTGAATTAGGTTCCGCAGGAGGACCCATACGGATTGACCCGACAACACCCTTAGCCGTTAGCCAACCCTCCCGAACTCCCAGTCAGACCGCTCAGACAAACGATTCCTCAAGTTTTAAACAGCACGACGGACAAACTTCCGTC
>JAUHWE010000021.1 GCA_030424825.1 Verrucomicrobiia bacterium | reverse complement strand
CAAAACGAGTTTATCGGCAGTGTTCTGGACATTGCCGCTGCGGTCTCTGGAGTGAATACCGGAGGCATCTTTGGCAGTATGGGACGAAACGCCCACAGGGCGGGTTTCCAGATTGAGTCGGATATACTTGCCTTGTATGCCTTGGCGAATTCCGGGGTCGATATCAGCGGCTACCCAGACTTCTGGGAGGAAAAGCTCTTGAAGGAGAAAAAAGTATTGGATCGAGTTTCGCGGGAACGAGTCGAGGCCATGAGGCAAGTGGTTGGGGAGATCGAAGAGAAACGGTTGAAAGGGGAGCCCGTTTATCCGACCGAATATCTCGCTGGCGAATGGAAGCGAATAGACCCGCTTGAAGTGTCCAACCCGATCGAGTCGGGTAGCGAAGTAATCGAACCGCCCGTCAATTAAGGTTCAGGCAATTCTAAGAATTGCCGGGGAATCGTTTCGTGTAATTTATTTATCGAGCGATCTGTAACCCCATTCGATCGCTGCGTGTATAGCAGGTCGGAGGGAATTAATGATTATGAACAAACTGATATTTATTTTTACAGCAACCGCATTCGGATTCACAGGTTTCGGAGGTCCATTGGATAAGACCCATGTGGCAAACGATGCTCAATGGTTGGCGCATCTGGATTTTGAAGACCTGAAAGACTCCGTTATGGGGGAGTTTCTTTTGGCCTCAATTCGAGAGGAGATCGCCAAGAACAATGATTCACCGATCTCGATCGACGTCGATCTGGTTGCCGAGGAGCTTCACTCGCTAACCGCTTACGGATCCAGCATTACTAAAGATCCGGAATTGAATAGTGTCCTTGTTGTTAAGACCGGTAAGCGAGCTCGATCGATCATTGATGGTTACATTGCTAGTCTGGAAATGGAGACAGATGGGAAATCGAACGTAAAGCGACTCGAGGGGAAAGCTCATGACACCTACTTGATTGGGAACGAACTATACGCGACCTTTTTGCAGGATGATGTATGGGTTTCCAGCAAGTCATACGAGCAGATTGAAAAGGCGCAGCAGGTCATTGAGGGAAGGACCAAGAATATCGAGAACAGCAATTCGAAGCTGATGCGATCGGACGAGCCGGGATTTTTCTTCCTAGCTACAGTCGAGGGGTTTGACGCAATTGCAGACATGCCGCCTCAAGCCCGCGTCCTACAGAAAGCTCAAGGAGGACATATTGCGCTGGGGGAGCAGGGTGACATGTTTAAGACCAAGATAGCCCTCTCGACTCCAGATTCTGAAACGTCTAACCAGTTGTCTCGAATCATACAAGGCATGGTGGCTCTGGCCTCCTTTGCCGAGGTGGGTGATGAGCGATTGAGTACGCTTATGAACAACCTTGTGGTTGAAGAAGAAGAACGCCTGGTTTCCATTGGGCTTGAGTATCCTGTAGAAAGTCTCATAAATATCATTAAGGTGCTTGCGAAAGAGCGTAATAAGGCGGCCAAAGATAAAAGCGCCACTGGCGAAGAAGTGTAGGGCTAGACAAACGTGTATCCAGAAATTATAGCAATGCCACCAAGTACGATGGAAGCGTTAAGAGACGACTCTTGCGGCTCGGGAGAGTCGTTCAATGAGAAGACGTCGTTTACGCTCCTCATACAGCAACATCAGTCGAAGCTCTACAATTTCATTTACCGCTACACGAGAAACCGCCAAGACGCGGAAGACCTGACTCAGGACACCTTCGTCAAGGCGTACAAAAACTTCCATCGATACGACAGCAAGTACCCGTTCGCTTCCTGGCTCTACACCATTGGACGCAGAACCGTATACAACCACTATCGCCGCACGCGGCGGACTGAGCCGATGGAATTTGACATTGCTGATGAAAGCGAGCGTCCCGATGGAGCCGCAGAGAAGCAGGACAATCGAAACTCGGTATGGGCATCCGCGAAAAAGCTGAAGAAGGAGTTTAGGGAAGTTCTGGTATTGAAGTACATCGAAGATCTTTCAATTCTGGAGATCGCGAAGGTCTTGGGGAAGACGCAGTCCAATATAAAGATTCTTCTTTTTCGGGCACGTAACCAACTGAAGAAGATCCACAAAAGTTGAGGCTAATATCATGAGAAAACAAATACTAATTTTTCTGGTTCGTTGGCATGAGACCTTTGATAAGCCTTTGCCAAGATGGCTGGAGCGGGCTTGCGAAAAGGATGTCGCGTTGGGTCTGGAGTGGGATGAGGAGCGCGAATTCACGAATGAATTGGAGTGCAAGCCCGATTGGGAGCCCGTTAAGCCGAATCCGTTTTTGACCGAGAGAATTATCGCATGTCTCGATGACAAGGAGCGTCCGGTTGTATCGAAGATCGCCTGGAAGGAAATTTCAATCGGCATCGCCGCGTGCGTCGCCATTGCACTGACTTACCAGTGGGTAGGCAGCCAATCCCAGTCTGACGATGCTATCGTAGCGGACAAGGGAAGCAGCGAGACTTCGTTGGATTTCAAAACGGTTGAAATTCTGCCAGAGATCGTCACTCAAGTGGCAGACAAGAACGAATGGAAGAATCCTTTGGATCAGGAAATTGAATACGTTCTAGGAGATGCCAAAGATGCAATCGACTTCCTCGCCGATAGTTTTGTCCCTAAGAGCTTTCTGAATCCCGAACGAAAAGGCTAGGGCCCAGCAACCTGCAGAGGGAGGATGGACTCAACGTTATTCGTGAGGCTCCGTGGTGGTCCGGGCCGTCACGCTCTAGCTTTGGAAGCTGCTTATCACTTCTTTCAGTTTGCCGACGTTTGACCCACCGCCCATGGCGAAGTCAGGCTTGCCGCCACCTTTGCCGTCCAACTTGCTCGTTAGGTCCCTAACGATGTCTCCCGCTTTGTGACCTGCGGCGATGGCGTCTGGGCTGCAAAAGGTTACGATGCTTGCTTTGCCATTGATTGCGGCGCCGAGTACTACGATGCCTTCACCGAGCTTACCCAGAAGATTCGCCCCAAGTTGACGGAGAGCATTGGGGTCGGATGCGTCTACTTTGGCTTTCACGATCTGAAGACCATTCAAATCGGTCGCTGTTTTTACGAGATCGTCGGCTAAATTGCCGCTGGCCTTTTGCTGGAACTTCTTGAGTTGCTTTTCGAGTTCTGCATTGCGGGCGAGCACGGTGTCAATTTTCTTAACGAGCTCGGTTGGAGTCGTCGTCAAGTTTCTTGATGCTATCGCAATAGTAGATTCGATATCGTTAATATGTGAATACAAACTGTCTCCCACGATCGCTTCGATCCGTCGGGTACCTGCGGCAATCGCCGACTCGGACGCGATCTTGAGCAATCCGATCTCGCCCGTAGCACGAACGTGGGTGCCTCCGCAAAGTTCTTTGGAGTAGCCTCCTATGTCGACGACGCGGACGACATCGCCATACTTTTCGCCGAAGAAGGCAATGACATCGTCGGGCTTCTGGTCGAAAGGCGTCTCAAACCATTTTACCCGCGCGTTTTCGAGTAAGTGCTCATTGCAGAGCTTTTCGATCAAGGCCAATTGATCCGGATTGATGGCCTCGAAATGGGCAAAATCGAAACGGAGACGTCGATCGTCTACATACGATCCAGCCTGCCGAACGTGTGTCCCCAAAACTTTTCTAAGAGCCCAGTGGAGAATATGTGTGGCGGAGTGGTGTCGCTCGATGTTTTTGCGGCGAGTGGGGTCTACAAGCAGATTGGCAACCTGGCCGGTCAGACTTTTGGGATCGCCTTTTATTTTGTGAAGGAAACGGCCGTTTCCATCTTTGATCGTGTCGAGTACTTCGAAGTGGTTCTCTTCAAATTCGATGTGTCCTGTGTCACCGACCTGACCACCCATTTCCGCGTAGAAAGGAGTGTGGTTGAAAACCAGATACGATTCTCCGTTTTTGGATGAAACAGTGTCCAGTAGCTCTGCCTCATCCGCAAGAGTATCAAAACCAATGAAGGGTGTGGCCTCACCTGAGTCTCCATCGGAGACGAGAATGTCTGTCTTCTTTTGAGAGGCTCGAGCGCGTTCACGTTGCTTGTTCATTTCAAGCTTGAAAGCAGCCACATCGACCTCAATGCCATGCTGTTTGGCCATTAACTGAGTCAGATCAAGAGGGAATCCATAGGTATCATAGAGCTCGAAAGCGACGTGTCCGCTAAACACGTGTTTGCTTTCGTTCCCTTCAAATTGGGAACGACTCGTTTTAAACTCTTTTTCGAACAACTGGATGCCTCTATCGAGCGTTCTCCCAAAAGCTTCTTCTTCGGATTTAATGATTCGCTGGATTATCTCTTTCTGAACAACCAATTCCGGAAATACCGGTCCCAGTTTATCTACTACGGTTGGAATGAGACCTGCAAAGAAACCGTTTTCCAAGCCGAGCTTGCGTCCGTACATGACGGCTCGCCTTAGTATGCGGCGCAGCACGTAATTGCGACCTTCGTTCCCCGGCAGAATTCCGTCAGCGATCGAACAAGCTAGGCAGCGGGCGTGATCGGCGAGAACGCGGAAGATGACATCCTTCATTTCCAACTCACTGACATTGTTTACGTCAGCAGGAACCGTACGTTGGTAGGTGTGCCCGGATAGCGCTTCCAGCTTTTCGAAAATGGATGTGAAGAGGTCCGAGTTGTAGTTGCTTGGTGGTGTCGAGAAATCGGTAAAGTTCTTTGAGGTCGCCATAATTCCCGCCACGCGCTCGAAACCCATGCCGGTATCGACGTGCTTGGATTTAAGCGGCACGAAATCACCGTCGGGTGTGGCGTTGAACTGAATAAAAACCAGGTTCCAGATTTCGATGCAATAGGGCGAGTCGGCATTAACCAGTTTCCCTTTGGTGTCTCCTTCTGGAGTGAGGTCAACGTGGAGCTCGGAACAAGGGCCGCAAGGCCCGGTGTCGCCCATCATCCAGAAGTTATCCTTCTTATTGCCGTAAACGATATGGACATCCGGATCGAGGCCAGCTTTCTCAAAAATGGCTCTCCAGAAATCGTAGGCTTCTTGATCGAAATCGGCCGGATCACCGTCGCCAGGCTTGTAAACGGATGCGTAAAGGCGTTCCTTGGGGAATTTCCAAATTTCGGTGATGAGCTCCCAGGCCCATTCGATGGCTTCTTGCTTGAAGTAGTCTCCGAAGGACCAATTGCCTAGCATTTCAAAGAAGGTGTGATGATAGGTATCTAGCCCGACATCCTCGAGATCGTTGTGCTTGCCTCCGGCACGAATGCATTTCTGCGTGTCAGTGGCTCGCGGATACGGCGCCTCGCGTTCTCCTAGAAAATAGGGAACGAACTGGTTCATGCCCGCATTGGTGAACAGTAGGTTCGGCGCATCCGGCATCAGCGACGCTGATGGCACGATAGTGTGATTCTTGGATTTAAAGAAATCCAGAAAGGATTGGCGAATTTGTTCGGAGGTCATGAAAATTGGAACCACGGATGGACGCGGATGATCACGGATAGGTTGTTTATCGAGGGTCGTTTATTGATCGAGGATGATACGTTCGTATTCAAGTTTGGGATGCTTGAAGTTTAGGATGAGGCCAAGTTCAAGGGAAGTGACTCTCAGATAGTTGAGCATTTGAGCTCGCTCGATGTTTGTGATTTTATCGATAACTTTCGTATCGATGATGACCTTGTCACCGGCGATAAGGTCTGGAATGTATAAACCGACTTCTTTGGTTTTGTAGAGAATTTGAAACTGTTGTTGTTGATCTATTTTAATGCCACGTAAGGAAAGCTCGAAAACCAAGGCGTTTTCATAGGGTTTCTCAAATAAGCCGATTCCCAGCCCGTTGGATACCTCAAACGCAGCACCGAGGATTTCGTGTGTCAGTTCACTGAATTTCCCAGAAAATCTGTGCTCATCCGTGCTCATCCGTGGTTCTAAACTCTACAGTCTTTCTTTAATGGCTTCGGCCATTGCTGTAGTGCCGATTGGTTTAGTGCCGAAGGCAATGTCTCCGGTGCGATGTCCATCCATGACAGCCTGCTTTACGGCGGCCTCGATTTTTGCAGCTAGGTCGTTCAAGCCGAAACTGTAGCGAAGCATAAGCGCTGCACTCAGAATTTGAGCACAGGGATTGGCGATGCCTTTTCCAGCGATGTCCGGCGCGGTTCCGCCTGAGGGCTCGTAGAGTCCGAAGGGGTGTCCGTGCTGGTTGTTCTGAGTTCCTAGGCTTGCGGATGAGAGCATTCCAAGGCTCCCGCAGACGATTCCCATTTCATCCGAGAGGATGTCGCCGAACATGTTTTCGGTCACAATCACGTCGAACTGGTTCGGGTCGCGGGCCATTTGCATCGCGGCGTTATCGACATACATGTGACTGAGTTCCAATTCGGGAGCGTGTTTCGCGATGTATTCGGTCGCCGTTTTACGCCAAAGGACTGAGGTTGTGAGGACGTTGGCCTTATCGACCGAGCAAATTTTTCCCGAACGGGACTTGGCCGAGGCGATGGCGACGTCCAAGATCCGCTCGATCTCGCTGCGTTTGTAGACCATGGTGTCGCTGGCAACAACGTCTCCATCATCTAGCGTGTGAGAATCTTTGGGGCCAAAGTAGATGCCACCGGTGAGTTCTCTAACACAGACGATGTCGATTCCGTCCGGAATTCTCTCCGTTTTTAAAGGGGATGCGTCGGTGAGCTCTTTATAGAGAAGTCCGGGACGGAGGTTCGCGAAGAGTGAAAAGTGCTTGCGGATCGGAAGGAGAGCCGCCCGTTCCGGCTGCTCTGCGGGTGGGAGGGATTCCCATTTGGGGCCACCGACCGAGCCAAAGAGGATGGCGTCGGCTTTTTCGCAGACGCTGATGGTGGACTGGGGAAGGGCCGATCCGTGATTGTCGATGGCGATGCCGCCGACATCGGCCTCTTCGAAATCGAGAGCGATCCCGGCTGGGTCCGTCGCTGCTTTGAGCACGTCGAGGGCGACATTCATTACTTCGGGACCGATTCCGTCACCGGGGAGAACTGCGAATTTTAGCGTTTGCATGGAACTGGGGAGTTGAGGCGGATTTGTGGGTGATTTAAAGCAAAAACTCAGAAGGCGACTTTGCGTTTGCCTTGGGCCGCTCCTTTCCAACTGTGGGATGATGTCCTTCGATCTGAAGATTTTCCCGGCCGGCTACATCCAAACGAACGCCTTTCTGCTGTCTAATCTTGATACCAAGGAATCGGTGTTGATCGATGCGCCGCACTTCGTTTGGGACGAAGTCGAACCCGTCTTGAAGGAGAGCGGTTGTGTGCTGAAAGCCCTTTTTCTGACTCATGGGCACTATGACCATATTGGGGATGCTGCCCGTATTCAGAAGATGGGTTATCCCGTTTATGGTCACAAGGATGACAAGATTTTCTATGAGACACCAGAGGTCATGCGGTCCTACTCTTACCCTCCTGACATGATTCTCGAAGCAGTCACGATCGAACATTGGGTCGATCAGGACGATGTTGTGGAGATACTTGGAGAGTCGGTTCAGATCCGGCACGTGCCTGGACATTGTCCGGGAAACATCCTGTTTTACTTCAAGAACTTGAAGGCGGCATTCGTGGGCGATGCCCTGTTCGCCGGGAGCATTGGCCGGACAGACTTGCCGCGAGGGGACTTTCCCACGTTGGAAAAATCTATCAAGGAACAGATATACACCTTGGATCCTGAGACCGTTGTGTATCCGGGGCACGGGTCCGAGACGACTGTGGGGCAGGAACGAGCGACTAACCCGTTCGTGCAAGCGTAGGGGAGTATTATCCCGCTTTCCCGCATCCCCTTTTTGGGGATTGTATGCTAGGCGATACCTGTTCTAATCGAACAAGTTACGAGTACCCATGACCCGAACTGAAAAAGAATTCTTTATGAAAGCCGCCTTGGACGAGGCCCGCAAGGGTTGGGGGAAAACGCACCCTCAGCCGATGATTGGCGCCGTCCTGGTTGAAAAGGGGAAGATAGTGGCGAGCGAATATGTCGACCGGCCAGGCACTCGAAGTCCAGAAGCGCGACTTCTCGAGAAGCTGGAAAGTCCGCCGTCGAAGACCGCCAGCCTATTCCTGACCCTGGAGCCGGGACCTTCCTCGAATCGTTTGGAATCGGGTGTCAAAGCGATTGTCGAGTCCGGATTGAAGAATGTATTTCTTGGTGCGAGCGATCCGGTACTGGAGCAGGAGAATAAGGGTGCGGATGCTTTGAAAGAGGCGGGCCTCCAAGTGGAGCGGCGCATTCTGATTGAGGACTGCACGGACTTGAACCTGATTTTCAATCACTGGGTGAATCACCAAACGCCTATACTGGCAGCGAAGTCGGCGACGACTTTGGATGGGAAGATCGCCTGTCGCACCGGCGAGTCTAAGTGGATTACCGGGGAGGCAGCCCGCCAAAACGTGATGCTATGGCGTCGACTATTTCCTGCTATTGGCGTGGGTGCGGGAACTTTGATCGAAGATGACCCGCGGCTGACGAGCCGAATTGATGGAGAAGAGGAGTGGTGCGGGGTTCGATTTGTCATGGACGGGCTCTTGCGGACAGCGATGGAACGATTTCTTCCTTCTATCTACACGGACGATTTTCGGGATAACACGATCGTCGTAACGACCGATGCGGCGGGCACGGGGTATATCCGCCGCCTGGAAACCGAGGGCGTTAATGTCTGGGTGCTGCCGGCGGACAATATGAAGGTGCCGTTTCCCGAGTTTCGGAAAAAGTGCTACGATGTTGGGATTAACGGGATCTATTTCGAAGGAGGCAGCAAATTAACCAGTGAGATGTTGCACATGCGCGAACTGGATTATCACTTTAATTACCGAGCTCCTATTCTGCTCGGGGATGACAAAGCGGTTCCGGTCTATCGTGGCATGAGAATTGAAAAGCTGGCTCACGCTATGCGGCTGGAGAACGTGCGCCATGAGACGTTCGGCGACGATCAGATGATGCGTGGCTATGTCTCTTACCCTTCGCGGCTGGATGTGGATGAAACTGTATTTAGCAACGACTAACCTTCACAAAATCGAGGAGCTGAAGAATATGCTCCGTGAGGCGGGACTCGAGGCGGAGGTGCATACCCCGATTGCGGTAGGGGGCATGCCCGAAGTGATCGAGGATCAGGATTCCTTTTCCGGAAACGCTTTGAAAAAAGCCCGTGCCTTGGCCGCGCTTCTGCCCGAGGACGGATTGGCGCTGGCTGATGACAGCGGGATTTGTATCGACGCATTCGAGGGTGCTCCGGGTGTGTACTCTGCCCGGTATGCGGGGGAAGGGGCCAGCGATGAGGAAAATCTGGCGAAACTCATTCGGGAGATGGAGTCGCTCCCGGATGGCAGCCGAGGAGGGCGATTTGTCTGTCATTTGGCGGTCGTTTCTCCCCGTGGAGAAGAGCATGTTTTCGAAGGTGAGATTCTTGGCGAAATCTTGCGCGAGCCCCGCGGTGAGGGAGGATTCGGCTACGATCCCGTTTTTCGACCGGTGGGCCACGACCGGACGACGGCGGAGATGAGCGCCTCGGAAAAAGCGGCGATAAGCCATCGGGGAAACGCGATGAGGAAGTTTCTCGGGTGGATTTCGGCATCTTACTCCAAGGTCCAATGAGCGCGCTTTCCCAACAATCCGGTAAGGAATCCAGCCTGCGCGCCGTACTAATGACTAGAGTATAGTACCTGTCGCCTTTGAAGGGGCCTATTGATTCAAATACGCCTTCGAGAGAGTAAATCCTAGAAAGAGAAAAATAAGAGACAATGAACAACGACCTCAAACTCGCAATTTTTGATCTTGGACAGGTTTGTTTCCGAACACACTTGGAACGGTGCTACCTCGAGTGGGAGGACCTGGCGGGCATCCGGCCCGGCTCGGTTTCCCGAGACTTTCCGCTCGACGACCAGTATGAAGACTATGAGCGCGGAACCATGTCGGGCCGTTCCTATGCAGAATATTTCTGCATGCTGAACGAACTTTCTCTGGACTTTGAGGAATGGAAAGAGGGATGGAACGCCATGTTCGGGGAAATTATCCAGCCAACTTTCAAGACGATCCAACTGATGAAGGAGGCCGGTGTCACGGTAGTCGCGCTTTCCAACACGAATGCGACTCATGTGGAATCCTGGAAAGGGATGTACGACGAGCTTGTTGAATCATTCGACCACCTCTACCTGTCCAATGAAATTGGAATGAGAAAACCGGAATCGCGTGTGTTTGAACATGTGCTCGCCGCTCATGACGCAGAAGCCTCCCAAACGATCTACTTTGATGACAAGCGTGAGCATGTGAAGTCAGCGGCTCGATTAGGAATTGAATCAATTCTATTTGACGATGATTCGGTAGCGGCTCTCTGGTGGAAAAGGCGTCCTGTGCCAAATTCACTCTCTTAGAGAGATTCGAATAGGTCGAATATTTTGTAGGGGCGTCGCTTGCGGCGACCGCATGGTTAGGGCTATCGCCAATTGAGCGAGCGCCGCAAGCGACGCCCTTACATCAGAAATCCATGAAATCCGACCTGTTAGACACTTTCTTAGATTTTCTAGGCTACCTAAAAACCTCATTCCTGCGATAACCACTGCGGCAGCATTGTCACAATTTTTGGATACCAATTAAAAATGAGAATTGAATCCTAATTCTCCTTGCGCTTGAGCCACGCGTGGAGACTCCATTTGCCGGGCTGGTAGTTCAAAAGCAGCAGGCAGACCCCTAGGAGGCAGATGTTCTTCACGTAGTTGCTGCGTTGGAGGATTTGCCAAAGCCATTCACTATCCGGACCGATGAATTCAGGAGTTGTCAGAATCGCCGGCCCGTGAACAATCGCGGTAACGATAATGAGAAAAGTTCCTAGCAGGATCGCCGCAAATCGGAGTCTGTATCCGAGCGCGATCAGTCCTCCTCCCAGTAGAAGGATCAGTCCGCATCCAATCGATACGACCTTGGGAAACGGTACCCATGCGGGCATGAGCTTCTGTATCAGATCATCCTTTACGAGGTGTTCCCCGCCGAGAGCGATGAATATAAGGCAGAAAAGCATTCGAAACGCGATATCTGCGAAATCTTGGTTGATGAGCTTCACTTTCCCCATTGGCGGATTCCCGGTAGAAAGTGGTAAAGCAGTTTGTGGTAGAGAAGGCGAGGGAGAAGGCGCCGGATGAAGTAGAAGACCCGAGCATCGATCGTGCCGGGGACCCTCAAACGTGGCTTTCTGGCTTGAGCGACTTTGAATATGACTCTTGCCACGCTTTCGGACGTACAAGGGCTTTTTCTCATGAGCTTCTCGACGAATTGGGTCATGTTCTCGTAGTGAGGGTCATACGGAGAAGCGCCTTGGCTTTCCTGACGCTTTTTTGAATAGAAAACCTTGCGGAAAGCGAGCGAGTTGATGAATCCGGGCCGTACGAGGGTAACGTGTATATTCCAGGGTTTTAGTTCGTACCAGAGTGATTCGCTGGCTCCCTCAAGAGCGAACTTAGATGCGGAATACGAGGCCATGGTTGGCATCGCCATCATGCCGCCCACCGAAGAGATGTTGATGATCCGGCCCGAGCGCCGCTCGCGCATCGACGGAATGCATTCTCTGATCAGATGCATGGGGCCGAGGTAGTTGACCTGGATTTGGGTTTGTTCGTCCTCAACCCCCATATCCTCAACGACAGAACGATAGGAGATACCCGCATTGTTTATGAGAATATCGATGGCCCCCCATTTCTCCTCTGTTTCCCTCACAATTCTTGAGGCCTTTTCGTAGTCGACTACGTTAAGCCGCCGAATCCAGATGCGATCGCTGCTCGCCATCGGGTCCTTGCTCAAGGTTTCGAATGATTCAGGAAGGGTCGTGCCAACGACCTTGTAAGGGCTGCGATTAAAGATCGACAGCAATTCCTTGCCGATGCCCGAACTGCATCCGGTTATCAATACGATCTTGCTCTTTTCCATGGCGGTAAGAAAGCGGTTAGCCCGATACTCTGCTCCTATATTGGTGGATTTTTAGGGAAACGCAATGTCGTAAATGTAATTCAAATTTAATCACATTTGTCGGGGATCCGAATTCTCCTAACTCCCTTCAATGTTTTTCATTGGTTTGGATCGGTCCCTCATGGATTGTCACAGACCTCGGTTTGTCCGTAAAATCGATGCCACCTTGAAATGCCTCAGAACTTGCCACGGGAATGGCCTTGCTGAGGGGGAGTAGAACAAGCCGATCCAATTGTATAGGAATTCGAAATACGAAAAAATGGATCAGGCGCGATTTTTTCGGAATGGCAGGAGTGTTGGACCTCCTGGATTCCTTTCGAATCCCATTACGATCTGGAACCGCTTGATTCCGCCTAAACTTCGTTTAACGGCGATTCTCCACTGGCTCAGGCGTGGTATTCTATTGGAGACTCCTATTTCTGACGTATTTCGAAACAAATTGTTGTCGCCACTTGGGATTTTCCGTATAAGTTTAAGCTCAACATCTAAATCTTAGTTCCCATGAAGAAACTCGTTACAATTTTTGCAGTATTGGTGGTGGTTGGAGTCGTTTTACTCTTCGTTTCGTCCCGAATAATTGGCTCGGGTATCAAAGCAGGCGTTGAAACTTTCGGTCCAGAGGTGACCCAAACGACTATAACGCTCGAATCGGTCGAGTTATCGGCGTTTTCTGGAGCTGGTTCGATAAAAGGCCTTGTGGTGGGAAATCCTGAAGGCTTTAACACGCCGCACGCGATCAAGCTCGATGGTTTCAGTATGAAATTGCAGCCCATGTCGGTTTTGTCGGACAAAATCGTCATCAACGAGATCATCATCGATGGCCCGGAGTTTATCTACGAATCGGGACTGAATATTAAAAATAGCAATATCAGTGCGATCCTCGCGAATATTGAAGCGTTCACGGGAGAAAGCGAAGAGGAGATGGAAGAGGCAGGATCGACGAAAAACGTGCAGATTGACCTGCTGCGCATCACAGGCGGACAGGTGAAAGTCTCCAATAAATTGATGGCGGGCCAATCGCTCATGGTGCCATTGCCGAATATTGAGTTAAAGGATATCGGAGCGGATGATGACGGGAGCACTTTCGGGGAGACGATGAAGATTGTCTTCCAAGCGATCAATCAAGGCATCATTTCTTCGGTTGGCAAATCCGGAAACGCGATTGGCGATCAGCTTAAGAACATTGGCGAGGGATCGCAAAAAGGGTTGGGCGGATTGTTGCAAGGGATCAAAGATAAAGTCGACCGCGACAATTGATTGTGACGTTCGGCTAGACCGTTTGGGTTTGCCTCTAAAACCGTAGGGCTGACGCTTGCGCCACGCCGCTTCGGGAACTCGGATCCATCTAACGCGGCATAGCACGAGCGCTAGCCCTACGAGAGAGAATGGTATCCGCACAAATTGGACGTTCGTGTATTTTCGAAATGGCTACCGTTTCCAGCGGCGTTCGCGTTTTTTGAGTTCGACGGGTGCGGTTTGTAGTACGCAGCCAACGACAGAAGGCGAGCTGCGAAGTTTGCTCCACTCTTTCGTATTTACTTTCCAACGAAGCGAAGACGCGGTAGGAGCCGTTACAATGGTTTCCGGATCTAAGCGAAAAGCGATGTCGCTGGTTGTGCTCCCTCGCGTTTTATCAAGCGCTTCCCGGTATTCGTAGAAAAAGCGCTCGGTGTCTCCTTTCGGATCTAGAATCCAAGTGATATGCTTTATCTGGTCGGGTATACTGGTTTCCAAGGGATAGATTTCCGACACGCTTAAGCGAACACCTTCTTCGTTGCGAAAGACGCTCCCTTTGACGAGTACGAGCTTTTCATTCTCAAGATTATGCCCGTATTCGCCGAATGCGTCCGCGTAGCAATTCATCATAACAGTTCCCTTCAAAGTTCCTACATTGAAAAAGGCCCAGGGCCGGTTGTCTTTTCGAGCCAGTTTCTTAGTCACTCCTGATGCCACCCCACATATTTGAAACTCAACGCGATCGCCGAGTTGGTCCATCTTGTCGATTTCGAAATTGGTAAGCGCTTCCGCGATTCCTTTGTAGTCGTCGAGCGGATGCCCCGAAACGTAGAACCCGAGCAGCTCCTTTTCGTAGGTGAGCATCTCGTGCTGCGGAAACTGTTTGCTCATGTCGATCTCGCGTGGTCCATCGACATCCCCATTCCCGTTTTGCGTGGTGTCTTCCTGCAGGATATCGAAGAACGAGTTTTGCCCCGCCTCTTTGTCCCGCTGGCGGGCGGCGGCGTAGTTGATCGCCTCTTCCAGTCGATGGAAAATCGCGCCGCGGGGTTCGAGCGAAAAGTCGAACGCCCCGGTCTTCACAAGGCATTCCAGCACGCGTCGATTGACTGCCTTTGAATCCATGCGTTCGAGGAATTCGTCGAAGTCCTTGAAGTCGCCATTGGATTCCCGCTCTTCGATAATCTTGATTGCGGCGGCATCGCCCACACCTTTGATCGCTCCCAGTCCGAAGCGGATTGAGCCGGGCCGTCCTGCCGTCGCATCTTCAGGGTCGTCGACCACGGGAGTGAAGGACTGGAGGGAGGTGTTGATGTCGGGCGAAAGCACGCGAATCTCCAAGTCCTCAGCCTCGTCGATGAGATGGGCGACCTTGTCGGCATTTCCTTGCTCACTGGAAAGGACCGCCGCCATGAATTCGACGGGGTAGTTCGCTTTTAGGTACGCGGTCCGGTAAGACAACATGGCGTAGGCCGCGGAGTGGGATTTGTTAAATCCGTAGGCGGCGAATTTCTCCAGGATAGCGAAAATGCCCAGGGCCATTTTGCGGCTCATCCCGTGCGTTTTTGCGGCCCCTTCCACGAAGACTTCTTTCTGGGCTTCCATGACCGAAGCGATCTTCTTGCCCATGGCTCGCCGCAAAATGTCGGCCCCTCCCAGTGTATAGCCGGCGATGATACGAGCGGCTTCCATGACCTGTTCCTGGTAGACCATCACGCCGTACGTTTCACCGACGAGTTCCTTAAGCAGTGGATGCGGAATCTCGATCGTTTTGGCGTCTTTCTTGCCGCGAATGAACTGAGGGATGAACTGCATTGGCCCCGGACGATAGAGGGCCACGAGAGCGATGATCTCTTCAAAAGAGGAGAGTCCGATCTGTTTACACAAGGACTGCATGCCGGGGGACTCTAGCTGGAAGACTCCGACCGTTTTGCCCTGATTCAAAATCTCGAAAGTCTTCTCGTCTTCGAGGGTGATCTTCTCGATGTCGAAATCGGCCATGCCTTCCAGTCGGCGGACGCTGGTTTCCGCATCCGAAATAACGGTAAGCGTTTTGAGGCCAAGGAAGTCCATCTTGAGCAGGCCCAGATCTTCCGCCGGTCCCTTGGCGTACTGCGTCGTGAGGTCGCCTTCCTGTAGAGTGACGGGAACGAGGTTGTGGATGGGCTGGTCTCCGATGATGATCCCGCATGCGTGTTTGCCTGTATTGCGGACCATCCCCTCGATGACGTAGCCTTGCTCGACAATTTTCTTGGCCACCGGGTTGCGGGCGATTTCGTCGCGCAGCTCTTTCGATTTCGCGACGGAGTCCTCGAGAGAAATGTTGAGCTCGTCGGGGATCATCTTGGCAAGCTTGTCGGCTTCCGCAAAGGGTACGTCGTTCACTCGGGCCATGTCGCGAATGACCATCTTGGCCCCGAATGTGCCGTAGGTAATGATGTTCGCAACGCTGTCGGCCCCGTACTTTTCGCGTACGAAATTGACCACGTCCTCGCGGCGGCGCATGCAGAAGTCGATGTCGAAGTCGGGAGGGGATACCCGTTCCAGGTTGAGCATTCGTTCGAAGAGAAGCCCGAACCTCAATGGATCGATGTCAGTAATTTTCAATACATAGGCAACGATGCAACCCGCGCCCGATCCACGGCCCGGTCCTACGGGAATGCCCTCGCTACGGGCGAAGTTGATAAAGTCCCAGACGATCAGAAAGTAGTCGATGAAGCCAGTGCCGGCTATGATGGCGATCTGGTAGTCGAGCTGCTCACAAAGGAAGTCAGCGAAATCCTCCCTTTGACCTTCCTTGGGTGTGTAGGCAGCCCGATTGTCGTAGTCGACGCCGTAGCGTTCGAGGAGGCCGCGTTTGCAAAGCTCCAGCAGGAGCGTGCCGTTTGCTTTGAGCTCCTTCCGCTGCGTCTCGTCGAGCTTGCAGACTTCGTCTTTTCCGTCCTGCCGATTGACCTTCGTTTTCTCGACTTCGTAAATGTCGAGAATGCGGTCAAACGTGTCGGGATCTTGCTTGAACGACTTCAGCTCGACCGGCGCCTCGAAGACCGGATAATGGTTCTCGTCGAAAGGTATCTTGAGATCGCACATTTCCGCCACGTGGACCGTATTGTCGAGCGTTTCGGGGACTTCCTTGAAAATCTCGTGCATCTCCTCCCGGCTCTTCATGTAGAATTCCTGAGAGGGATACTTCATCCGGTTTGGATCGGAGATCATCTTGCCGGTCTGGATGCAGAGTAATGCGTCGTGCGGGTCAGAGTCTTCCTTGTAAACGTAGTGAGAGTCGTTGGCGCAGATGGCTTTCAGGTCGAACTCTTTGGCGAGTTTCAGGAGTCCGGGAATAATGCGTCGCTGGACGGGCATGCCGTGATCCTGCAGCTCAATGAAATAGTTCTCCTTCCCGAAAATATCGACGAAGTCAGCCGTAACGCGACGTGCGTTCTCTTCGTCGCCATAGATCAGGTACTGGGCGGCTACGCCGTTGATGCAGCCACTCAAGCCGATTAGGCCTTTTGAGTATTGGGCAAGCTTTTCGATATCGGTGCGTGGCTTGTAGTACACGCCGTTGACGTGGGCATCCGAGACGAGTTTGCAGAGGTTTTGGTATCCTTCGAAATCCTTGGCGATGACCCCTTTGTGGTGGATCTGGTATTTGGGAAAATCCTCGGGGGAGGGGACATAGTCCTCGGGAATGTCGCCGATGTCGTCCGTCCGCTTGCGTTCCCGCCGCGGTCGCTCGTTCTGCTTGTGGTCGTTGACGTAGTAGAGTTCGCAGCCGATCAGCGGC
>JAUHWE010000611.1 GCA_030424825.1 Verrucomicrobiia bacterium | reverse complement strand
CCTTGTGGCATCTCACGCACTGGGCGGCACCATGGTTCATGAAAACATTTTCACCTCGCTTCACATCTCCACCCTCTAGGCTTACCGCGTATTTAGCCATGGGTTCTGCCGCAGCAATCGACTGGTCATAATTTGAAACCAGTTTCCTGATTTCTGCTTCCGATCGATTTCGAGCCGCTTCCAGGATGTCCAAATTCGTTTTCGGATTTCCCTTGCCGTCAATTAGCGCCTGGAGTTCAGCAGCAAGAAAGCTGGCAGAAACCGTATCCGACTGTGACCCCAGCAGGGCAATCGCATCTTGTCGGGTTGAAACCGCTCCTGATTTCGCTGCCTTGATCGCCTCTCGCACTCCTTTGACGGAGTTGGCTACCAGCAGGGCCTTCAACGCACTCGAGCGCAAACTCGCTTCCCTATCCTTCAAATTCACTAAGGCTAGTTTCTCCAGAGAAGGGTCCTTTCGTGTCGTCAGCGCATCTAGCGCAGACACTCGAACTTCGGTGGAATTGTTCTTGTTCTCGAGCTGAGCCACCAACCCCTCCCGATCTACATCATACCCATAAAGCAATGCCAGCCGCGTAGACTGAATCAGAACATCATTTTCCGCTGTATCCAGAATCGCTGCCATTTCGGATTGGACGACTTCCTTGATCGGCTCCCTAACTTCTGGATTCTCCCGAGGCAGGCCAGTAGTGGTATCAATTGGATTCGGGTCATTCCATCCTTCGATCGCAGAGAGAGCCTCCCGACGCAAACGACCTGGAACTTTAGGATTTGCCGCATAGCGCAACAACGCTCGAGCATTGTCAGCCTTCGCCTGATAGTAGTTCGCATTGATAATGCGGTGATGCATAAACGCATCCACATCCGTTTCGGGCATTTCGCCGATTCCACCCGGAAGAAAGTGATCAATCATTGCTGCCAGCTCGTCTTGTACCGACAACATCGGAAGGTCGTTGATCGCCCGGATCGCCTCATAAGCGAGTTCTTTTTCCGGATCATGGAGAAATGCTGCGATCTGTGGATCCCGAATCTTTCGCAGCGCTAAGAGCGCCCCCATTCGGACGTATTTCGAGTCGTCTTCGATACCATACCCCCAGTGCGACTTTTCAATTCCACTCAATCCCATAATCGCACCATGCCGCAGCCACAGGTCTTTATCCGCATTGCGCTCGAGAACTGAATACAACTCTGAAACTGCTGGCGCATATCCAATTCTTCCCAGAGCGATCCCTGCGTACATCGCTACCCTAGGGTGCTCGTCACGCAGTGACTTAACGAGGAGATCGGCTGCTTCTTCCACCCGGTGGTCGCCCAAAACCCGAGCCGATTGAATTCGAACCTGATCATTCGGGTCAGACAAAAGCTCCAAAAGCGGATCCAGGATCGACAATCCTTCGCTCGAAGCCATTTGACCCAAGCCCCAGATTCCGTGAATCCGCACCAATGTGGACGCTTCCGAATACGTCGCCGCTCTCGTGAACGCCTCGATGCCCTGCTGGCCTCGCTTGGCTAATTCAAATTGGCTTTTCTGCCGCACCAGTAAGTGATCGCGGTTCAGCATCTCAGCCAATTCCTTCACCTTGTATTTTGAAAAATCCGACAGAAGGATCGTCTCGTTTTCCGAAATTTCCTGCTTGTCGATTTGCCCCGGGACTTCCATGGAATAGATATTTCCGACATCCTGGTTCTTCCAGCCTCCGTAGTTGTAGTCCGAAATGTACAATTTCCCGTCGGGACCAAACTCAATATCGACGCAGTTCGAACCTCGGAAAAAGACCTCGTTGTTCACCATCTTGTAAGAAGCGCCATCCTCCTCGACATTGAACATCGAAATATACGACTGAGTGAGCGAACCTTTGTAAACGATGACGAAAAACTTGTCGTCATACTTTTCGCCCATGCTACTCGAGGGGTTAAAGACAAACCCTGAAGGGCCACCGATCAGCTGGCCAATTCCCGGTAGGATGAACGCCGGTTGTTTGTCATTCCGGACTTCCCATACGTGTTCCGTTATCCAGCTGAGCGGCAATTTCGCATCTCCCGTGTATTTGGAAGACCTCAGCTCAAGGTCCTTCGTAAACGACATGATCGACTGGTGACCTGCGTGCCAACCCGAGTCACCGCCTTCAACCAGATAGTTGATACGCTCCAAGTCCACGCCATCGGCGTCGTTGTCCGCGGTAAACAGATTTCCGTAATCATCCCAGGCAAGCTCTTGCGGATTGCGCAGCCCATCATAGAAAAGCTCTACATTTGAACCGTCGGGGTCGCACCGAAAGACCGCCCCCTTATTGGGACCGTAGAAGTGTTTCCCTTCCTTAGTGTGAACATTGTAGCCACGGTCCCCAATGGACCAATACAGTTTACCATCAGGTCCCCAGGTGAGTCCGTGCATGTCGTGCCCGGAAAAGCTCATGCGTATTCCGAATCCATCCTGCAAAGAGGTCCGCTTGTCAGAGACACCGTCCCCATCCAAATCCTCAAGCATCCAGAGATGCGGGATATTGGTGTAATAGATCTTACCATCTCGTTCAATGAGCCCTATCCCCGGTCCATCGAGGGGATCGTTGAATCCACCCGCGAAAATTTTCGAACGATCCGCCCGGCCGTCTCCATCCGTATCTTCGAGCAAGCTGATCTGATCCGACTTACTCGAGTAGTACTCCATCGGGAACTGCACGGCATGGTTCTCGAACATCTTCAAACGATCGGCGTTGGTCTCGATCTGCAAATCCTCAACGAGCATCATGCGACGCTCTCGTATGTCGTCGACGCCATGACGCCACCGATTGATCTCAGCCACGTACAACCGACCTTGCGAATCAAACGTGATTGCAGAGGGGTTTTGAGTCTGCGATTCATCCGCCCACAATTTAATGATCACATCATCCGGCTTCTCGAAATTCCGCATGCGGATTTCTGCTTTTTCGTCGTAATATTTGCGGATGGCTGGATCGGACTCCGCCCCGAAAAGAGCCGGAATAAGCGATAAAATAAGGAGCAATCTCTTCATAAAAAGTAACAAAACTTGGTTTCCACTAAAAAGGGACCGACCTTTTCAGCAAGTCAGGCCGGAAATTCAACCCACAAAATGGAGGAGACCCTAGATAGTCGCGAATGATCCTCAATCGGCATGGCTCTGACTCGATAACAAAGGTCTCCCGGTAACAACGGTCATCCTTGCCTAGAATAAAGCATCCTCGGGGCAAGCCCCGAGGTATTTTAAGGTAGCGGGCGATCTCCGAGCGCCCACCCGATAGATACACCAATGGGCGCTCGGAGATCGCCCGCTACCAATGTCAGCAACCAAGCAAGCTTCGAGGTATTTACCCGAAGGCCAATAAAACCGATTGTGAGTATCTGGAGATCGCCTCCCACCAGGCGACCAGCGAAGAC